>DATAGA010000461.1:0-4573 GCA_036257215.1 Myxococcota bacterium | reverse complement strand
CCCCGACCTGCGCGGCTTCGGCCTCTCCGGGCTCGCGCCCGACGGGCTCTACGACCTGCCGTCCCACAGCCGCGACCTGCACGCGCTCGTGCACGACCACCTCGGCATCGAGCGCGTCGTCGCGGTGGGCGGCGACCTCGGCGGGGCCGTGCTGCAGGACCTCTCGCTGCGCTTCCCGGGCTTCGTGCGTCGCGCCGTCGTCTTCAACTGCCCGCTCCCGTTCCTTCCGGACCGCATGCAGGGCCTGCGCACGCGCCCGCCGCGCGAGGCTGCGGACTACTTCCTGCGCCAGGGCGCGGACGCCGACGCGCTCGCCGCCGAGCTCGCGAGCGACGAGGAGCGGCGGCGCTACGTCGCGACGTTCTACGGCTCGCGCTTCTGGGCGCACCCGGGGACGTTCGACCCCGACGCCGTCGCATTCCACGTCGAGCCCTTCGGCGACGCCGCCAAGCTGCGCGCGAGCTTCGGCAACTACGAGGCCGCGCTGCGTCCCGAGCGCAGGAGCGAGCCGCCGCTCCTGGGCGAGAACCCGACTCCCGCGCTGATCCTCTTCGGCCCCTCGGACCACGTCATCTATCCCGACTTCGACCGCATGGCCGCGGCCGTCTTCCCCGACCACGTCGGCCCGTTCCTCGTGCGCGACGCCGGCCACTTCCTCCAGTGGGAAGCGGCGTCGATCCTGAACGGGGCGATCCACACCTACTGCCGCGACCTCCTCCGGTGAGCGAGCGGGCGTTCGTCGCGCTCGGCTCGAACCTCGGCGACCGCGACGCGCACCTCGCGGCCGCGCTGGCCGGGCTGCGCGCGACGCCCGGCGTGAGCGGGGTCGCGTGCTCCTCGATCTACGAGACGGCCCCCGTCGGACCGCCCGGGCAGGGCCCCTACCTGAACGCCGTCGCGCGCGTCGACACGACGCTCGACCCCCACGCGCTGCTCGCGCGCCTCCTCGCGCTCGAGCGCGACGCCGGCCGCGTGCGCAGCGGCGTCCGCGACGAGGCGCGGACGCTCGACCTCGACCTCCTCCTCCACGGCGCGCGCTGCCTCGACGAGCCGGGGCTGACGCTGCCCCATCCACGCCTGCACGAGCGCGCGTTCGTGCTCGTGCCGCTCGCGGAGCTGGCCCCGGAGCTGGTCCATCCCCGCCTGGGCCGCACGCTCGCCGAGCTCGCCCGCGCGGCCTCGGCCGCGAGCCCGCCGGGCGCCGTCAAGCTCCGCGGGCGCGCCCCGGCCGCTTGAGCCGCAGCCGCGTCCCGCCGATGCGCGCGTCGTGGCGCGGGACGGCGGCGGCGAAGACGCGTACGGGGCGGTCGAGGTCGCGCGGCTCGAAGCCCAGCGCCGCCTCGCGCTCGGCGCCGCTCATACGCTGAACAACGCGCTCACGGCGGCGCTCGGCGAGCTCGCCTTCCTCCGCGACGAGCGCAAGGGCGATCCGGCCGTCGTCGAGGCCTGCGACAGCGCTGCGCGCGAGCTCGAGCGCTGCGTGAAGGCGGCGGCCGCGCTGCTCCCGCAGCGAAGCGGGGGCGGGCCCGGTCCCACGGACCTCGTGCGGGCGACCCGCGACACGGCGTCGCTGCTGCGCGCCACGCTCGGGCGCCGCGGCGAGCTCGAGGTGCGCGCGCCGGACGACATGCTGCTCGTCGCGGCCGAAACGGGCGACCTCCATCTCGCGATCGTGTTGCTCGTCCAAGCCGCGGTCGAGCACGTGGGCCGCTCGGCACGGCTCGTGCTCGCGGTGGAGGGCCGAGCCGGGGCGGCGCGCGTCGCCCTCGACGCACGCGTCGCCGACGCGGCCGGCCTCGCGCACGTCGGGAGCGCCGTGCACGCCGACCAGGCAGCGCCGGCGCGCATCCGCGTGCTCGCGCTCGAACGCCTCGCCGCGCGCGGCGGCGGCGCCGTCGCGATCGCGGCGCCGGAGCCGGGCCGCTTCCAGGCGCAGCTCGAGCTCCCCCTCGTCGGGCCGGTCTGATCCCGCGGCTAAAATACGGTAGACGAAGGTAGATTTGGCTGGCGCAAAGGCCTGTGGCGCCCTATCCTGCCCTTCGGCCTCGCGCCGCCCGGCCCTTGGGAACCCCCGTGAGCGAAGCAACTGCCCGTCCCATCGAGCCTTCCAGCTCTGCCACGCTGCCCGACGTCGAGTCGTGGACCGCGGAGGAGATCCTGAGCTGGGCGATCGAGAAATACCACCCGCGGCTCGCGCTCTCCTGCTCGTTCGGCAACCCCGAAGGGCTGGTGCTGCTCGACATGATGCACCGGATCGAGCCGGCCTCGCGCGTGTACGTGCTCGATACGGGCCGTCTCCACCAAGCGACCTACGACCTGATCGACCGCGTGCGCGACCGCTACGACAAGGCGATCGAGGTGATCTTCCCCGATGCGGCGGCGGTGCAGGACATGGTCCGCACGCACGGGATGAACCTCTTCTACGAGTCGCTCGAGAAGAGGCGGCTCTGCTGCGGTCTGCGCAAGGTGGAGCCGAGCCGGCGCTTCCTCGCCGGGCTCGACGCGTACGTGACGGGCCTGCGGCGCGCGCAGAACGTGACGCGCGCCGAAGCTCGCAAGCTCGAGATCGACGAAGGCCAGGGCGGCATCCTGAAGATCAACCCGATCGTCGACTGGAGCGGTGACCGGGTGTGGCGCTACGTGCGCGAGCACGACGTCCCGGTGAACCGCCTCCACGCCGAGGGCTATCCGACGGTGGGCTGCGCGCCGTGCACCCGGGCCGTGGCCGCCGGCGAGGATCCCCGCGCCGGTCGCTGGTGGTGGGAGAGCCCCGAGACCCGCGAGTGCGGTCTCCATCCGGGGCAGGAGTCCGAGGGCTCCGGCATCTAGCGACCGCGGCGCCGCGCAACCGGACCGCTTCCGGGCCGACGCCCCGTGGGGTCAACCGCGCCCGCGCGCCGTTCGATACGCGCGTTGGGCCCGAGCCCCCGGAGGCCACCATGGACGCCCGCTCGAAGAACATCGCCCGCGCGCTCGCGGCTGCGGCCGTGCTGCTCGTCGCGCCGGCCGCCTTTGCCGACGCGACCGCCGCTCCCGCCTCCGACGTCGGCGCGGGGGTCTGCCGCGAGCGCCCGTCCCTGCCCGCGAGCGTCGAGGCCCTCGCGCGGCTCCAGGCCCGCCTGCAGGCCGAGGCGGCGGCAGCGGGGGAGGACGCGCCGATCGTGCTGAACGGCCGCGGCTACAACTACGCCTCGCAGCGCGACCCGGTGCGCGAGCTCCAGATCCTCGACGCGGAGCGCGCGCGGGCGGCACGCCCCCACCCGTAGCGCTCGACCGTGGCCCGCCGCCGGGCCGACCCGCGCCGATTGCTAAGCTCCCCGCGGGTTGCCTGGAGCGGGATGAATCAGAAGTCGACCCAGCGCTTCCGCCGGGTCACGGCGCTGCTCGCGATCCTGTGGGCGCTTCTCGCGCTCGCGATCGGCGTGCGCGAGCACCTCGCGCAGACGCGCGTGCCGCGCCTGCCGTTCAGCTACTCCGGCGTCGCGGGCCGGCTCGTGATCCACGCCGTCTCGCCCGAGGCGGCGGAGGCCGGCCTCGCCGCGGGTGACCGACTGCTCGCGGTGGACGGCACGCCCGTCGCGGCCTGGATGCGCAGCAGCCGGGAGGCGCTGCGCGAGGGCGAGACCAACCGCTACCGCGTGGCGAGGCAGAGCGGCGGCCACCTCGAAGCCGCGCTCGCGCCGCTTCCGTCGGGCCCGAGCCCGTTCATGCTCGAGCGCCTCTTCTCGTTCCTGATCCCGGGCGTCGGTTTCGTCTACGCGGGCATCGGCCTGCTCGTCTGGGGGCTCCGGCGCGAGCGCCGCGAAGCCTGGGCGCTGCTCGTGTTCGGCTCGATCATGGCGGCGCAGCTCATGATCTCGCTGCCGGCGCGCTCGGCGTCCGCGGTCTTCGCCTGGTGCAACATGCCCTTCATCGGGGCGAGCGCATTCCACCTCTTCAGCGTCTACCCGCTGGAGCCGCCGTGGATGGTGCGCCGGCCGGGGCTGCGCGCGCTGCCGTGGGCGGGTGCGGCGGTGCTCGCGCTCGCCATCGTCGTCGAGCCTTGGCTCGGCCTCCCGGCCGGGCTCGGGGCGGGACTGGGCTTCTACTACGCGATGGGGCTCTGTCTCGCCTCGCTCGGGATCGTGGCGTACGAGCGCTGGCGCAACCGCGGCGACGCCTCGATCGACCGCGCCGACGTCGTGCTGGCCGGCGCGAGCATCAGCTTCCTGCCCGTCATCGGGCTCATGTTCCTCGAGTACCTGGTCGGCATGCGCCAGCCCTGGTACGTCGCGCTGCTCGGCCTCGTCGTGTTCCCGGCCGCGATCGGCTACGGGATCGTCCGCAACCAGCTGTTCGACATCCGCCTCGTGGCGCGCAGCTCCGCCGCCTACGGCGCGGTCACGCTGGCCCTGACGGGGGCCTTCGCCCTCACGATCAGCTTCGCGGACGCGCTCTTCGCGCGCTTCAACGTCGACGCGCGCACGCCGGGCTTCTCGATCGTCTTCCTCTTCGTCGCGGTGCTGCTGTTCAACCCCGTGCGCAACCGGGTGCAGCGCCTCGTCGACGGCTTCTTCGACCGCGACCGCGCGGC
>DATAGA010000452.1:0-2469 GCA_036257215.1 Myxococcota bacterium | reverse complement strand
GCCGGCGGACTGGGAGGCGCTCCGCATCCGCAGCAGCGAGGTCGCGTTCGCGTGGGGACCCGCGGGCGGCGGTGCGCCGCGCGAGCTCGGCGCCCTCGAGGTAGCGATCGCCGCGGGGCCCGGCGGAGCCGGCACGGTCTGGCTCGCCGACCTGCGCTTCGAGGACCTCTCGCTCGCGGGCCCGCCGCGCATATCGGCGTCGAGCGCGGTGCCCGGCTACGCGCCGGCGCAGGCGCTCGAGGGGTCGCTGGCGACGAGCTGGCGCAGCGCCGGCGGCGCGCCGCAGTGGCTCGCGCTCGACTTCGGCCGCGAGCACGAGTACGGCGGCCTCGTCGTCGACTGGGACTGCGGCGGCGCCCCGCGGCGCTTCGAGGTGCAGGCCTCGGACAACGGTGCGGCGTGGTCGACGCGCTGGAGCGCGGACCAGGCCGAGGGCGAACGCAGCTACGTGTACCTCGAGGGCGGCGGCCGCTCGCGCCACCTCCGCCTCCTGCTCCACGAGCCGCCCGAGGGCGCCGACGCGTTCGGCGTCCGCGCGCTCGACGTCCGACCGTTCGCCTTCTCGCGCTCGCTCGCGGACTTCTTCTCTGCCGTCGCGGCGGACGAGCGGCGCGGCCTGCATCCGCGCTGGCTCCACCGCGAGCAGTCGTACTGGACGCCGGTCGGCGTCGCGGGCGGCACAGCGGCGGCGATCCTGAACGAGGAGGGCGTGCTCGAGCCCGATCGCGGGAGCTTTTCGCTCGAGCCCTTCCTCTGGGTCGACGGCGAGCTCGTCACCTGGGCCGACGCCGCGATCTCGGTTTCGCTCGCGCAGGACGGTCTGCCGATCCCATCGACGACGTGGCGGCATGGCGCGCTCGTGCTGACCACGACCGCCTTTGCCGGCGTGGATCCCGACGGTCCCGCCGCCCATGCGCGCTACCGGATCGCCAACGAGGGCGCGTCCGCGCGGCGCGTCCGCCTGTTCGTGGCGCTCAGGCCCTTCCAGGTGACCCCGCCGTGGCAGGCGTTCCAGGGCCTCGGCGGGACCGCGCCGATCGGCGCGCTCGCTTGGCGCGACGGCGCCGTCCTGGTCGACGGCCGCCCGCGCGTCTTCCCGGCGCCGGCGCCGATCGCCTTCGGCGCCGCGGCCTTCGAGCAGGGCGGCGTGATGCCGCACCTGCTGCGCGGCGCGCTTCCGCCGCGGACCGAGGTGGCCGACACGTTCGCGCACGCGTCCTGCGCGCTCGCCTGGGATCTCGAGCTCGCACCGGGCGCCGCGAGCGAGGTCGGCCTCACGGCTCCGTTCGCCGAGCGCCCGCCGCTCGGGCCCGTCACCGGCGCGCGGCCGCCCGCCGCACGCGCGGTGACGCTCGAGGACGCGACCCGGGACTGGGAGGCGAGACTCGGGCGCGTGCGCATCCGGCTGCCCGGCGACGCGGGTGCGTGCGTCGACGCGCTCCGCACCGCGACCGCGCACATCCTCGTGAACCGCGACGGGCCAGCGCTCCAGCCGGGACCGCGGCGCTACACGCGCGCGTGGATCCGGGACGGCGCGACGATGTCCGCGGCGCTGCTGCGCATGGGTTGCTCCGAGGCCGTTCGAGACTTCCTCGCCTGGTACGCGCCCCATCAACGCGCCGACGGCAACGTGCCGTGCGCCGTCGACCGGGACGGGCCGGACTGGCTGCCCGAGCACGACAGCCACGGGCAGCTCGTCTTCACGCTCGCCGAGTACTTCCGGATCACCGGAGACCGCGACTTCGCGGCGGCATTCTGGCCGGCCGCGCGCGCCGCCGTGGCGTACCTGGAGTCGCTCCGCGCGCAGCGCTGCACGCCCGATTTCCGGGCGCCCGAGAAGCGCGCCTGCTTCGGGATCTTGCCGGAGTCCGCGAGCCACGAGGGCTACCTCGCACAGCCCGTGCACGCCTACTGGGACGACTTCTGGGCGCTCCGTGGCATCGCCGACGCGGCCGAGCTGGCGCGCGCGTTCGACGACGAGCGCGAGGCGGCGCGGCTCGAGGCGGTCCGCGACGAGTTGCACGCCTGCGTGTACGCCTCGATCGCGTCGACGATCGCCGAGCGAAAGCTCGCCTACGTCCCGGGCTCGGTCGAGTGGGCCGACTTCGACCCCACCGCGACCGCGACCGCGATCGCGACGACCGACGCGGCATGGCGTCTCCCTCCCGGCCCGCTGGCCTGGACCTTCGACGAGTACCTGGCCGGCCTCCGCCGGCGGCGCTGCGGCGCCATCGACTGGAGCAACTACAGCGCGTACGAGATCCGGATCGCCAGTGCGCTGGTGCGGCTCGGACGGCGGGAGGAGGCCCACGAGCTGCTCGCCTTCTTCCTCGCGGACCGCCGCCCCGCCGCCTGGAACCAGTGGCCGGAGATCTCTTGGCGCGACCCGCGGAGCCCCGGCCATCTCGGCGACGTGCCGCACGCGTGGATCGGCGCCGAGTACGTCCTCGCGGTCCTCGGCATGCTCGC
>DATAGA010000439.1:0-2214 GCA_036257215.1 Myxococcota bacterium | reverse complement strand
CGAGGCGCCGGGGGCTCGTTCGGGCTCGAGCCTTGCGGCAGCCGAGGGGAGGATCGTCGCGGCGGATCCGCGGAGGCGATGAGCTACTTCACACGCGGAGCCCGAACGCGCCCCGCACTGTGAAGCGCTTCACGCTCGGTGTGGCGGGCCGAACCGCGCGCGCAGGGCCGACTCCACAACGCCCTTGGGTGGGCGAGACGGCGGATCAGCGCGCCGGGCCGAACCGCGCGCGCAGGGCCGACTCCACCAGCTCGACGGCGGAGCCCTGCGAGTACGTGCCGAGGTTCACGACGAGGTCGTAGTGCTCGGGCGCGTCGGGGTCGCGGCGGAAGTGGTGCAGCAGGAACGTGCGCCGCTCGCGGTCGAGCGCGGCGAGCCGCGCGTCGGCCTCCGCGCGCTCGAAGCGCTCCTGCTTCATGAGCCGCTCGAGCCTCGCTTCGCGGGGCGCGACGACGAGGACGCGCAGCGCGCGCTCTGGCGGGAGGATGAACTGCGCGCCGCGCCCGAGGATGACCGCCCCGCCGCGCTCGCCGAGCGACGCGATCGTGCGCACGAGGTGGCGCAGGTAGTCGCTCTCCGTAAAGCGCTCGCGCCGGGTGGCATCCACGACGTAGCGCTCGATCGCGCTGCGGACGTGCTCGTCCACGCCGGCGACGAGGAGCGGATGGAGCCCCGCGCGCCGCGCGATGTGGTCCACGATCTCGATGCCGAAGAAGGCGTAGCCGAGCCGGTCGGCGATGCGTTCGCCCAGCTCCGCGGCGCCCGCGGACGGCAGGCGCGAGAGCGCCACGCACGGGCGCGTGGGCTCGACTCCGGCGGAGCGACGCGCGCTCTCCCAGCGGCGGAACTGGCGGCCGACCAGCTCGTCCAGGACCTGCGTCATCGTCCCTCCAGGCGTCACCCCCCGAGCCAAAGCGTAGCGCGCGGGCCGGGCGCGCAGGATTCACGCCGCGCGCGCCGGGGCGTCCACGAGCTCGCTGCGAATCAGGTGGTCGAAGGCCGAGAGCGCCGCCTTCGCTCCCTCGCCGAGCGCGATCACGATCTGCTTGAAGGGGATGGTCGTCGCGTCGCCGGCGGCGAAGAGGCCCGGCACGCCGGTCGCGCCGCGCGCGTCGACCTCGACCTCGCCGCGCGCGCTGAGCGCCGCGACGCCCCGCAGCCAGTCGGTGTTCGGCACGAGCCCGATCTGCACGAAGACGCCGTCGAGCTCGAGCCGGTGCGCCTCCCCGCTCGCGCGGTCTCGGTACGCGAGCCCCGTGACCCGCCGTCCGTCGCCCTCGACGGCCGTGGTCTCGGCGGACGTCACGATGCGTGCGTTGGCGAGGCTCGCCAGGCGGCGCTGCAGGACCGCGTCGGCGCGCAGCTGCGGCTGGAACTCGAGCAGCGTCACCTCCTTTGCGAGCCCGGCGAGGTCGATCGCCGCTTCGACCCCCGAGTTGCCGCCGCCGATCACGACCACGCGCTTCCCCTTGTAGAGCGGGCCGTCGCAGTGGGGGCAGTAGGCGACGCCGCGCCCGCGGTACTCGCGCTCACCGGGCACGTTCATCTCGCGCCAGCGCGCGCCGCTCGCGGCGACGACCGTGCGGCTGCGCAGCACCGCGCCGCTCTCGAGCTCGAGGGCGAGCGGCGCCCCAGGGCGGAGCGACCGCACGCGCTGACCGGTCACGACGTCGACGTCGTAGGCGCGCACGTGACGATCCAGCGCGGCGCTCAGCTGCGGACCCTCGGTGTGGAGCACCGAGACGAAGTTCTCGATCCCGAGCGTGTCCTGGAGCTGGCCGCCGAAACGCTCCGCGACGAGGCCGGTGCGCAGGCCCTTGCGCGCGGCGTAGACCGCGGCCGCCGCGCCCGCCGGGCCGCCGCCGACCACGAGCACGTCGAAGGCTTCCCTCGCCGCGAGCCGCTCGGCGGTCCGCGCGACCGCCGCGGCGTCGAGCTTCGCGACGAGCGCCTCGAGCGAGAGCCCGCCCTGTGCGAAGGGCCGCCCACCCAGGTACACGCTCGGCACGGCGAGCACGCCACGCGCCTCGACCTCGGCGGAGAAGAGCGCGCCGTCGATCGTCGTGTGACGGACGTTCGGGTGGACGACGGCCATCAGGTTCAGCGCCTGCACGACCTCGGGGCACACCTGGCACGAGAGCGAGACGAACGTCTCGAAGTGGAGCTCGCCCTCGAGCCCGCGGATCTGCTCGAGCAGCGCCTCCTCCACCCGCG
>DATAGA010000424.1:0-3099 GCA_036257215.1 Myxococcota bacterium | reverse complement strand
GCACGGCACGGCGCGCACGCTCGGGCTCCTCGCGGCGGAGATCCCGCTCGGCGCCGTGGCGCGGACCGCTGACGGCGCGGCGGTCGCGGCGCTCCTCAACGCGGGCGAGGAGCCAGCGCGCGTCGCGGCGGACGCGACGGCGCTCGGCGCGCGCTTCGCCGGGGTCGGTCCGCCGACGGCGATCGCGAGCGCGCCCGCGACGCTGGTCGAGGACGCGCTCGCCGCGGAGCTGCGCCCGCACGCGAGCGCGCTCGCGCGCCTCCACCGCGACCCGCGGCTCGCCGTCTTCTGCGACTTCGACGGCACCTTCGCCCGTCAGGACGTCGGCTCCACCATCGCGCGCACGTGGCTGCCCGAGCGGCGCGCGGCGCTCTGGGCGCGCTTCGAGCGCGGCGAGCTCGGCGCCTGGGATTACAGCGTCGAGCTGCTCGACGGCTTCCGGCTCGACGAGGATCAGCTCGACGCCTTCCTGCGCACCGTCGAGCTCGACCCGGGCGCCGCCGACCTCGTCGCCTGGTGCGACGCCAACGGCGTGCCGTTCCGCGTGCTCTCCGACGGCTTCGACCGCAACCTCGACCGGCTGCAGCAGCTCTCGGGCGTGCGCTTCGCCTACGACGCCAACCGGCTGTGGATCGAGCGCGGCGCCTGGCGGATCGCCCCGGGTGCGCCGGACCCGACCTGCACTTGTCGCACCGGCGTGTGCAAGCGGTCGCGCATCGCGGCCTTTCGCGCCGCGCACCCGGCCGCGCGCATCGTGCACGTCGGCGACGGGCGCGTATCGGACCTTTGCGCGGCGCTCGCGGCCGACGTCGTCTTCGCGAAGCACACGCTCGCGGAGGAGCTCGCGAGCCGGGGCCTCCCGTTCGAGCCCTTCGCCGACCTGCGCGACGTCGTCGACGGTCTCGAGCGGCTGCTCTAGCCGGACACGCCCAAGGACGAGCCGGCTCCGTCGGCTAGCTCGAGACGGCGAGGCGGGTATGCTGCCCGCCGATGGAGCGACACGCCGTCGTCGTCGGCGCGGGGCCGGCGGGGCTCGCCGCCGCGCTCGCGCTGCGCGCGCGGGGCGTGCGCGTCACGCTCCTCGAGCGCGCGGGCGCGGCTGGCGGCCGCGGTCGCGACGAAGCGGTCGACGGGCCCGCGGCTGCGGCACCCCTCGTCGGGGCGGGAGACGCGGCGCTCGCGGCGCTGCTCGAGCGCGCCGGGGCGGCGCAGCCGCGACCCGCGACGTTCGCGCTCTGGCGCGGGGGCAAGCTCGAGCCGCTCGCGCCGGCGGGCGCCGTCGCGCGCGTGCGGGCCGCGCTCGCTCGCGCGCGGCTCGAGCGGATCGAGCGGCGCTTCGCCGCGCTGCTCGACCGCGACGCGCCCGAGCGGGCGGCGCGCTTCGACGATCGGAGCGCTGCGGCGATGGCGCGTCTGTACCTCCCGCGGGCCGCGCTGGCCGCAGACGTCGCCCCGCTCACCGCCGGCCTCGGGTTAGGCGACGCCGAGGAGGCGAGCCGCGTGCCGGCCCTCTTGCTGCGGCGCTCGCTCGCGCAGCCGCCGCGCGTGCTCCGCGGGGCCGTCGACGCGCTCGCCGCTGCGGCGACGCGCGACTGCGAGCTCCGCTTCGGGGGCGAGGTCGAGCGCGTCGAGTCGGCCGGCGCGAGGGTGCGAGTGCGCACCGCGAGCGGCGCGACCCTCGAGTGCGACGCCGTCGTCGTCGCGACGCCGGCCGACGCCGCGCGGCGGCTCGCAGAGCCCCTCCTCACGACGCCGGAGCGAGACGTCCTCGCGCGCACCCGCTACGCCCCGGCGCTTGCGCTCCACGCCGCGCTCGAGCGCGCGCCGGCCCCCCGGGCGACGCGCGTCCTCGTGCCCGCGGAGGCGGCCCTCCCCGTCGCGTGGCTCGACCTCGCCCCCGCCGGCACCCACGCGCCCCAGTCGGGCGGCCTCGCGACGCTCGTCGCGGGGGCCGAGTGGAGCCGCGCGCACCTCGGCGCTCCCGACGACGCGGTCGCGAAGGAGCTCTCGAGCCTGCTCGCCCGGCTCGTGCCGGGCTCGGCCCGCGAGCTGCGCCTCACTCGCGTGGTGCGACACGAGCGTGCGTTCCCGCTCTTCCCCGTCGGGCGCTACCGCGAGCTCGCGCGCTTCCGCCGCGTCCAGTCCGACCGCCGCGCACTCGGCCGCCGCCTCTATTTCGCCGGCGACTACCTCGCCGAGCCCACCCTCGAGGGCGCCGTGCGCAGCGCCGTCCGCGCGGCCTCCGGGCTGGCGTCGGACCTGAGCGTGGAGTAGTCGGCGACCCGCCGGGCCCGTGCTCCGCGCGGCGCGGTGGGCGCCTCTAGTCCTCCCGCAGTACCGCGACGCTCGCGCCGTCGCCGGCGCGCGAGGGCTCGGGGTCTTCGAGCCGCACCACGTAGGGCGAGCGCGCGAGGTGCTCGCGGACCGCGGCGCGCAGCGCGCCGGTGCCGAGACCGTGGACGACGGCGAGGCGGGCGCGGCCGTGGAGCGCGGCGTCGTCGAGCGCGCGCTCGAGGCGGGTGAGCGCCTCGTCGACGCGCAGGCCGCGCAGGTCGAGCGGCGCGGCGGGCGGGCCCGAAGGCTCGGGCGCGCGCTCGAGGCGGACGCGAGCGGGCTCGCGCGCGGGGGGACGCGACGCGGTGGCGGCGGCGGGGCGCACCTGGTCTGCGGGGATCTCCAGCCGCGCGGTGCCGACCTGCACGCGCGCGCGGCCGCGGCGGTCGGGCAGGGCGACGACCGTCCCGACGCGCCCGCCCGGCAGCGTCACGCGGTCGCCCGGCCGGGCCCGGCTCCAGTCGAACCGCTCCGCGCCGTCGCGCTCGTCGCCGATCGCGCCGCGCAGCTCGTCGCCGAGCGGCCCCGTCTCGCCGCCGACCCGAGGCGGCGCACCCGCTCCGCCCGCGCCGGGCGACCCCGGCTCGCCCCCCCGTGCGGCGGTCTCGTCGGCCCGCGCTCGCAGCGCGAGCAGGCGCTCGCGCGCGCGGGCGGCGTCGCGCGCGCTCGGCGCCTGCTGGAGCGAGTGGATCACCGCGGCCACCTGGGCGTGCGCATCGCGAAACGCGCGGTCGAGGTCCGCGCGCAGCTCTCCGAAGAGCTTGT
>DATAGA010000395.1:0-11688 GCA_036257215.1 Myxococcota bacterium | reverse complement strand
GCCGGCGGCCGCCACGCGGGCGGCGGGGGCTCGGGGCCGACGACGCGGTAGCCGGTCCAACCCGCCGCGGCGAGGCCGAGGGGCGCGAGGCGCGGCGAACGACGCAGCATCGTGTAGCGCGGGTCCCCGTCGAGCACGACGGCGTTCGGCGCCTGCTCCGCGAGGTAGCGCTCCGCGAGCTCCGCGCTGTCCAGGTCGACGGGGAGCCAGAGCCCCGGGTTGCCGCACCAGAGCGCGATCGCCCAGGGATCGGGCGACGCGACGAGGGCGCCGCGCGGGAGAGTCGGGCAGATGGCCGCGGCGCTCACGAACGCCGCGTTGCGGGCGCGCGTGCCGCGCGCCGCGTAGGAGCGCCACGCCTCGCGCGCGACGCCGAGCTGGTAGGCGGCGCTCGGCGAGCCCGCGAAGACGGCGAGCACCAGCGCGACCGGGGCGGCGCGCAGCCTCGCGGCGAAGCCGCGACCCGGCCCCTCCACGCGCGCGGCGAGCGCGCGGGTGACGGCGTCGAAGAGCTCGGCCGCGAGCAGCCAGCCGGCGAGGGCGAAGAAGAGCGAGAGCCGCAGTGGCTCCACCGAGCCCGGCACGGCGAGCGTCGGCGGGAGCTGGCAGAGCGCGAGCCAGGCGATGAAGCGGCGCGCGGCCGCGCCCGGCCCGCGCGCGACGAGCGCGCGCGCCAGCCCGGGCAGCGCCAGCCAGCCCACGTAGTGCCAGCCCGGCTCGAGGAACAGCGTGCGCGCGATCGCCCGCGCGTTCCAGCGCAGCAGCGCGGAGACCTCGCCCGCGTGCGCCGCGAAGTAGCGCAGCGGCCCGACGTATTCGCGCTGGTAGAAGCGCGCGTCCTCCGCGCCGAGCGTCTCGAGCAGCACGCCGTGGTGGGCGTAGGGCGCCAGCCCCGTCGCCGCCACGTGGAGCGCCCAGAACGCCGCGACGAAGCCGAGGGAGACGAGCGCCGCCGTCCAGAGCGGGCGCGAGCGCGCGCTCGCGCGCAGGCCGTCGACGCCGGCGCCGGCCAGCGCGAGCGCCGGCACGGCGAGCGCGAGGTTCGGCCGCGTGAGCCACGCCGCGAAGGCGAGCACCCCGAACGCCGCCGCCGCGCGCACCGAGCGCAGCGCGCGCGGAGCGAGCGCGACGAGCGCCAGCACGAGCGCGACGCTCGCGGTCTCGGTCAGCACGAGTCGCGCGAGCGACGACCACCCGAAAGACCAGGCGAACCCGATGGCCGCGGCCAGCGCGGCCGGAGTCGAGGCGAACCGCGCGGCCGTGGCGAACACGCCGGCGCCGACCAGCGCCGCCGCGACGACGTGCAGCACCTGCACGTCCTCGATGGCGGCGCCGAGCCGCAGCGGCAGCGCCAGCACGAGCGGCCAGAGCGGCGGCCGCGCCGCGGCGCCCGGCAGGGGGTAGTGCGGCTCGAGGTAGTGGGAGTACGCGATCGGATCCACGAAGCCCGCGCCCGACGCGAAGCTGTGTGCGATGGCGTAGTACTCGATGGCGTCCGGCACGAGCTGCCAGTCGGCGAGCGCATGCGGGAGGGCGAGCACCAGAACGCCCGCCGCGACGACGGCTCCGGCGAGGACGCGCGCGACGCGCCGGCCGTGCGGCGCCGCCGCCGGGCTCAGACCCCCCGGCACAGCATCAGGTGGTAGGGGCACCAGCCGCTGGCGTAGGTCTCGGCGCGCACGATCGGCAGCACGCCCGAGACGAGCGCGTTCCAGCGCGCGGCGTCGCGGATGTGGTGCCCGTGGTCGAGCCCGTGGATGAGGCGCGTGATCGGGCTCGACTCGTCCTGGTGTACGTCCTCGATGACGAGCAGCGTCCCGCCCGGCGCGAGCTGGCGGCGCGCGGTGGCGAGCAGCTCGAGCGCGGCGGCGTCGTCGAGGTGGTGCAGCACCCCGTTCACGAGCACGAGGTCGAAGCCGCCCTCGGAGCCCGGCCAGGTGCGCAGGTCCGCGACCTCGAAGCGGTGGCGCGGGTGACGGCGGCGCGCCGCGGCCACGTAGCCCGGGTGAACGTCGACCCCGAGGTAGAGCTCGGGCGCGAAGAGGCCCGCGAACTCCGCCGTCCCGCAGCCGCAGTCGAGGACGCGCGGGCGGCCGAGCGCGTCGCGCACGGCCGCGATGCGGCGCTTCGTCTCGCGGAAGTTCCACTCCGGCAGCTTGCGCAGCCAGTGGAACGCGACGGGGGACTCCGCCAGGCGATCGGCGGAGCGGCGGAGCCAGTCCAACATCGCCCTACTCGAGGTAGCGGGCCAGGTGCCGCTCGTAGTGGCGAACCGTGCGCTCGAGCCCCTCGCGCAGGGGCACTGCCGGCTGCCAGCCCAGCTCGCGGCGGATCCGCGAGTCGTCGATCTCGACGCTGCCGACGTCGATGCTCTTGCGCTCGGGCGGAAAGGGCACGAACCGGTACGAGCCCCGGCCCGCGACCTCGAGCAGCAAGCGCACGAGCGCCTCGAGCGACACGGGCTCGGACGAGCCCAGGTTGTACACGCGGCCCCACGCCTTCGGGCTCGCCGCGGCGAGGAGCAGCGCGTTCGCGACGTCCTCCACGAAGTTGAGGTCGCGCCGCTGCGTGCCGTCGCCCATGAGCTCGATCTCTCCCCCCTCCACCGCCTTGCGGACGAACCAGCCGATGAAGCCCTGGCGCGGGTGCTTCACGAGCTGGCCCGGCCCGTACGTGTTCGTGAGGCGGAGGATCACCGACTGGAGCCCGTGCACCTCCTGGTAGAGCTGCACGTACTCCTCGGCCGCGCGCTTGTGGATGCCGTTCACGTCCACGGGGCGGCACGGATGGCTCTCGTCGACGGGAGCGCGCTCCGGCCGGCCGTATACCTGACGCGTGCCCGCGAGCGCGATACGCGCGGCGGGGTTCGCGCGCCGACACGCCTCGAGCAGCGAGAGCGTGGCCGCGACGTTGTTGCGCAGGTCGCGCGCGGGGTCCGTCATGCTCTCGGTGTGGCTCACCTGGCCGGCGAGGTGGAACACGTAGTCGACGCCCTGCACGGCGGCCTCGGCCGCGTCGCGCTCGCACAGGTCGCGGAAGATCACGCGCAGATCGGGGCGCAGGTCCTCGACGTTCCACTCGAGCCCGCCGTAGCCGGGAACGAGCGCGTCGATCGCGGTCACGTCCGCGCCGAGCGCGAGCAGGCGCCGGCAGACGTGGCTGCCGATGAAGCCGAGGCCCCCCGTCACGAGCGCGCGTCGGCCGCGGTACGCCGTCTCGGGCGCGGGATTCGCGCCTGCCATTTGGGGAGCCTCCGGTCTCTGATCGGCAGGGGCGCGGCACTGGTTGATGGTCCTGCAGCGCTCGCGTAGAGTGCCGCAGCCCCTCGAAGGAGTCGACACGCCGGCGGCGGAGCGGCGCTCCGCTGCCGCGTCGGGCCGGCGCCGGTCCGGTCGCCGGCCGGGCCGGAGAAGACAGTGAACCCGCCCGTCGAGCTGTCGTTCGTGATCCCCGTGTACAACGGGAGCGGCTCGATCGCGCGCGTCGTGGGGCGCATCTGCGAGCTCTACCGCGACCTCCCGATCGAGCTGGTGCTCGTGAACGACGGCTCGCAGGACGACAGCGAGTCCGTGTGCCGCGCGCTCGTGCGCGAGCACCCCGGCACCGTGGTGTTCGTGCAGCTCTCGCGCAACTTCGGGGAGCACAACGCGGTGCTCGCGGGCCTCGGTCGCACGCGGGGCCGCTACGCCGCCATCCTCGACGACGACGCACAGAACCCGCCCGAAGAGGTGCGGCGCCTGCACGAAGAGGCCAAGCGCGGGGGCTACGACGTCGTCTACGGCCGCTATCGGGTGAAGCACCACAGCGCCTTCCGCAACCTCGGCAGCTGGTTCAACGACCGCATGGCGAACGTGATGCTCGCGAAGCCGCCCGAGCTCTACCTCTCGAGCTTCAAGCTGATGAACCGCTTCGTGATCGACGAGATCGTGAAGTACCGCGGCGCGTTCCCGTACGTGGACGGCCTGATCCTGCGCACGACACGCACGATCGGCCAGATCGACGTCGAGCACCGCCCGGCGGAGCGGCCGTCGGGCTACAACCTGCGCCGCCTGTTTCTGTTGTGGCTCAACATGCTGCTCAACTTCTCGATCGCGCCGCTGCGGCTCTCCGCGCTGCTCGGCGTCGCCATGTCGGTGCTGAGCCTGGTGCTCATGGTCGCCGTCGTCGTCGACAAGCTCTACATCGACCCCGATCTGCCGCTGGGCATCCCGACGCTGCTCATCCTGGTCGTCTTCTTCGCGGGGGTCCAGCTCGTGATCCTCGGCACCATCGGGGAGTACCTCGGGCGGCTCTTCCTCGACAACTCGCAGAGCCCCCAGTACGTCGTGCGCTACGTCGAGCGCGGCGGGGCGCCGGGCGCGGACGACCGCGGCTGATGCTCCCCGTCTTCGACTACCGGCCCGAGGCCGAACGCCTGCGCGACGAGCTCGAGGGCGCCTTCCGGCGCGTGCTCGGATCGGGTCGCCTGATCCTCGGGCCCGAGGTGGAGGCGTTCGAGCGCGAGTTCGCCGCGTGGCTCGGCGTCCCGCACGCCGTCGGCGTCAACTCGGGCACCGACGCGCTGATCCTCGCGCTGCGGGCGCTCGAGGTCGGCGCCGGCGACGACGTGATCACGGTCGCCAACGCGGGCGCGCCGACGGTCGCGGCCGTGCGCGCCGTGGGTGCACGCCCCCGCTTCGTCGACGTCGACGCGCGCGGCCTGCTGCTCGATCCGGCGGGCCTCGCGCAGGCCTGGACGCCTCGCGCGCGCTGCATCGTGCCGGTCCACCTCTACGGCCAGGCCGCGCCGCTCGGCCCGATCCTCGAGTTCGCGCGCGAGCGCGCGCTCGCCGTGGTCGAAGACTGCGCGCAGGCGCACGGCGCGCGTTACCGCGGCCGCCCGGTCGGCGGCTTCGGCGAGATCGGCTGCTTCTCGTTCTACCCGACCAAGAACCTCGGCGCCCTCGGCGACGGCGGGCTGTGCGTGACGTCGAGCGCGGCGCTCGAGGCGCGGCTGCGGATGCTGCGGATGTACGGGTTTCGCGGCGACCGCCACGCGCACCTCGAGGGCCTGAACAGCCGCCTCGACGAGCTCCAGGCCGCGCTCCTGCGCGTGAAGCTGCGCCACCTCGGCGCAGCCCTCGACGAGCGCCGCGCCCTCGCGGCGCGGTATCGCGAGGCACTCGCCGGATCCGCGTACCAACTGCCCGAGGGACCCGCCGACTCCGAGCCCGCGCCGCACCTGCTCGTCGTGCGGGCGCCCGACCGCGAGAAGGCGACGCGCGCGCTCGACGCCGCAGGCATCGGCTGGGGCGTCCACTACCCCGAGCCGGTGCACGCGATGGAGGCGTACCGCTTCCTCGGGTACGGCGCGGGCGCGCTCCCGGTGACCGAGCGCGCGTGCCGCGAGGTCCTCTCGCTGCCGCTCTACCCCGGGCTGCCGCCCTCCGCGGTGGAGCGCGTCGCGGGCGTCTTGCGCGGAGCGTAGGTGGAGCCGGCCGAGTACGAGGCCCTGAGCCGCGCGGAGGAGCGGCACTGGTGGTTCGTCGGGCTGCGCGAGCTGCTGGCCCGCTTGCTGCCGCGCGCGCTCGAGGCTCCCGCGCCGCGCGTGCTGGATGCCGGCTGCGGCACCGGCGCGAACCTCCGTCTCCTGCGCGACGTGCTGCGCCCTGCCTATCTCGGCGGCTTCGACCGCGAGCCGCGCGCCGTCGCGCTCGCGCGCGAGAAGGTCCCGGACGCCGACGTGTACGAAGCCGACCTGTGCGCGCCCGTGCTCCACGCGGAAGCCCTCGACCTCGTCCTCTCGGTGGACGTCGTCTACGTGCCAGGCGTCGAGCGCGCGCGCCCGGGTCTCGCCCGGCTCGCGGAGCGGCTCGCGCCCGGCGGCGTGTTCGCGCTCCACCTCCCGGCGTACCGCTGGCTGCGCAGCGAGCACGACGCCGCCGTCCACGGGACGGAGCGCTACACCGCGCGCGAGACGCGCGCGCTGCTCGAGAGCCTGGGCCTCTCGGTCGAGCTGCTCACGTACCGCCTGTGCCCGCTGCTCCCGCTGCTCGTCGCGTCGCGGCTCGGCCGCTTCGGCCCGGGGCGCCGCGAGGGCGCGCGCTCGGACCTCCACGTCGAGCCCGACCCCCGCGTCAACGCGGCGCTCCTTCGGGTCGTCCGGGCGGAGAACGCGGCGATCGCGGCCGGTGCCCGCATGCCGTTCGGCAGCTCGATTCTCGCGCTCGGACGCAGGCGCTGAGCGCCGCGCGCGCGCCGGCGCGGTCAGAGCGAAGGCGGCCGCAGCGAAGCCAGCCAGAGCTCCGCCCGGTCGACGTCGCGGAAGACGTGCGAGTCCGCGAAGTGGTTCTCCGCGAAGACCTCGAACATGCGGCTCATGCCGAACAGGACGTCGCGGCTGGCGACGATGGCGCAGGCGCCCCACTCGAGCCGGTGTTGGAGGCGTTCGACCTCGCCCGCCACGGACCGGATCTGCTCGGTCTCCGGGATCGACGACATCTCGGTGAGATCCAGCAGGACGTCGACTCGCGCGGGGAGCGAGGGGTCGCTCTCCAGCGCGCGGAAGTGGCGCACGACCTCCTCGAAGCGGACGTCGCCGCTGCACCGGGTGCGGATGAGGGCGAGCTTTCGATCGATCTCGTAGGTGACGGGCACCGCGGGCGGTGGTCTCCTGGCCGGGAAGCCGCGAGCGCAGCCCGCGGAACCCGGCTATCTGGATCCGGGCAGGAAGCGCTGGGACGCACACATCGGTCGCGCTCCTAGACGAAGCTCAGCCAGCGCTCGTACTTGCGCTCGCGGCCCTGCACCACCGCGAAGAACGCCTCTTGCAGCGCCTTCGTGACCGGCCCGCGGCGGCCCGTGCCGATCGTGCGGTGGTCGATCTCGCGGACGGGCGTCACCTCGGCCGCGGTGCCGGTCAGGAACACCTCGTCGGCGAGGTAGAGCTCGTCGCGCGCGAGCCCGACCTCGCGCACGGTGATGCCCTTGTCCCGTGCGAGCTCGACGATCGACGCGCGGGTGATCCCCTCGAGCACCGTCGGGAGCGGCGGCGTCAGCAGCTCGCCGTGGCGGACCGCGAAGACGTTCTCGCCGCTCGCCTCGGCGACGAGACCCTGACTGTCGAGCAGGATCGCCTCGTCGTAGCCGTCGAGCAGCGCCTCGCGCTTGGCGAGGATCGAGTTGACGTAGTCCCCGCAGGTCTTGCCCTTCGTCATCTTGGCGTTCACGTGGTGGCGCGCGAAGCTCGACACGCGCGCACGGATGCCGCGCTCCATCCCTTCCTCGCCGAGGTACTTGCCCCACGCCCACGCGATCACGGCGACCCGGATCGGGTTGTCGGCGGGGTTCAGGCCCATGACGCCGTCGCCGACGTAGACGAGCGGGCGGATGTAGCCCTCCGCGAGCCCGTTCGCGCGCAGCGTGGCGGCCACGGCCTCGCAGATCTCGTCCTGGCCGAACGGCACCTTCATCAGGTTGATGTGAGCCGACTCGAACAGGCGGCGCACGTGATCGTGCAGGCGAAACACCGCCGAGCGGCCGCCGTCGGTGCGGTAGCACCGGATGCCCTCGAACACGCCGAGCCCGTAGTGCAGCGTGTGCGTGAGGACGTGGACGGTGGCTTCGCGCCACGGCACGAGGCGTCCGTCCATCCAGATCTGCTCGCCGCTGACCCCGGCCAGGAGCCCCTCTCAGCGCCGGAGGATGCGCTGGACGAGGGTCTTCGAGCGCTGGCGCCGCATGTCGATCAGGCGCAGCTCGCGGATCGCATCCACGCAGTCCGGATCGAGCTCCACCACTTTCTGGAACATCCTCTCCGCCAGCGGATCCTTGCCCTCGGCCTTGTACAGCCGGCCCAGGAACAGGTAGGGCTTGTCGCTGCCGGGCGCCAGCTTGCGTCCCCTCAGGATGTGCTGGCGCGCCTCTTCGACGCGGCCGAGGCCCTGCGGGTCGGCGAGCCAGTGCGCGAAGCCGAAGTACGCGTGGTACTCGCCCTCTTCGGGATAGAGGCCCACGGCCTCGCGGAAGTGGTCGCACGCCGTCTGGTTCGCCTTGCGCTTGAGCGCCGCGCACCCCTTCTGGAAGGCGAGCTCGGCGCGCAGCGCGCGCTCGCCGATCTCGATCTCCGCGCGATCGCGCTCGCGCGTCATCTCGACGCGCAGGTACTGGTTGCGCCGGTCGCGGTGGCCGAGCGTCTCGTACGCCCGCGACACCAGCGAGAACAGCTCTTCCGCGGCGCGGCGGAGCGCCTCGCTCGCGCCGCTGAAGCGGTCGGGATGGGTGCGCTTCGCGAGCGCGAAGTAGGCGTCGCGGATCTCGTCGTCCGTCGCGCTGCGCGCGACGCCGAGCACGGCGAAGAAGTCCTTGCCGCGCAGGCGCTCGGCCATCGAGGCGAGCTCGGCGCGCAGCGCGTCCTCCTCGGGCGAGCTCTCCGGCGCAGCCGCCGCGGGCACCGGACGCAGCGGCAGCGCCACCCCCGGATCGGAGTGAGTGGGATCGACCGGCGCAGCCGGGCCGCGCGAGGGCGGCACGGCCGTCGCCCGACGCGAGACCGGCGGCGCGGGAGCGGGTCGTGCCGGCTCGGGCGCGCGCGCGGCCGCGGGTCGCGGAGCCTGCGGTGCGCGCGCGGCCGGCGCGGGTCGCGCCGGCTCGGGCGCGCGCGCGCTCGCCGGGGGTCGGGGCGGTTCGGCGGGGCCCGTGGCAGGGGGCGCGGGCCGCGCGCGCCCGGCGCGCGCCGCCGGCAACGGGCTCGCGGGCGGGAGCGGCTCCGCCGCCGGACGCGGTCGCTCGGGAGTCGGCGAGCGGCGCGGGGCGGGCGGCAGGGCCGCCGCGGGATCCGCCTGGCGGATCGGGGGGAGCAGCGGCGCGGCGGACGGCGGCTCGAGCTCGTTCGTGAGCTCGCTGCCCAGCTCGGTCCCGAGCTCGAGCTCGAGCTCCGGCTCGACGGCGCGCAGCGGGCCCGCGCGCCGATCCGGCGCGAGCTCGATCATCTCGATCGCGTGCAGCGCGTAGAGGAGCCGCCGCGAGCGTTCGTCGAGCGGAAGCAGGTCGCCGAGCGTGCCACCGCCGTCGACGCGCCGCAGCAGCGCGTCGCCGTCCTCGTCGAGGTCGATCTCCTGGAAGCGATAGAAGGGCGAGCGCGAGGGGCCGACCCGCTCGTCGCCGTGGGCCGCGAAGAACGCGTCCACCGTGTCCGGCGGCACGCGCGTCATGACGCCGCGCAGGACCAGATTCGCCGGGCTCCCGCGCAGCGAGAGCACGTTCCCGCCCGAGAGCCGCACGCCGCGCTGGAAGCGATAGCTCCCGTCCGTCCACTCGAAGATCTCGAGCAGCTTCTCCTCCGCCTGGTGGCGCAGCGCGTGGGCGAGGTCGGCCTCGTCGAGCATGTGCATGGCGACGAGGATCTGGCCGTGCAAGCCCTCGCCGCGCTTCACCCGCAGCAGCGACTCGTGCATCACGTCGAGCGTGATGCGGCCCGACGCGGCGAGCAGCTGGCCGAGCGTCTCGTTGACGAGGTTCGACTTCACCGCGACGGGGCGCCCGTCCGCGAGCTGGAGCCGCTTCTTCTTCTTCCCGCTGTCGAGGTGGAGGACGCCGCTCGCGCGCAGGCCGTGGAGGTGGTGCAGCAGCGCCGCGAAGCCGACGTCGCGCAGCGAGCCCGCGAGCTCGGCCGCCGCCGCGCGCGGGGGCCGCGCGGGCGCGGCGCCGCGGCGGGCCACCCGCGGCGCAGCCGGCTCGCGGGCCGTGCCGCCGAGCTGCTTCGCGACGAGCCCGAGCAGCCGGTCGAGCGGCACGGGCTTGGTCAAGAGTCCGAGCGCGCCGAGCCGCTCGGCGCGCGTGCGGTACGCGGGCGTCGGGGAGCAGCCGGTGAGGAAGAGGACCGGCGTCGGTCGCCCGCCCGCCTCCGCCGTGCGCAGCGCCTCGAGCACGGCGAAGCCGTCGCGCTTGGGGAGCATCACGTCGAGCGTCACGAGGTCCGGCCGGAGCGCCCGGATTGCGGCCAGCGCGGCGTCGCCGTCGTGCGCCGCGTGAACCCGGAAGCCCTCCGCCTGGAACGCGCGGGCCAGGATCTCGCAGTAGCCGCGATCGGCGTCGACGCAGAGCAGAGTAGCCGTCACGAACCCCCTCCCGGGGCGCGCCCGAGCGGGGGAGGCGCGCCGGCCGGCAAGGCGCCGGCCCTTCGCCGCGTATCGACCGGCGGGCGCTCGCGACTTGACCTCCACGACGGCCCGCTGCCGCTCCGGGCAGCGGAAGCGCGAGCCTCGCGCAGACCGTGCGCAGGAAGGCGGCAGCTAGCCGACAGGAGCCGGCGAAGCCGGCTCGGTCGGCTATCCGGATCCGGCTAGGAAGCTGCCGCGACGACTCGTGGGTCGCGCTCTAGACGGCAGCCTCGACCAGGGCAGCCAGGCTCTTCTCGTACGGGGGACGGGCGACGCCCGCCTCGGTCACGATGGCCGTGACGAGCTCGGCGGGGGTGACGTCGAACGCCGGGTGACGCACCGGCACGTCGGCCGGGACCACCGTGCGCCCGCCGATGGTCGCGACCTCCTCGCGGCCGCGCTCCTCGATGGGGATGGCGTCGCCGCTCGCGGTCGCGAGGTCCACGGACGAGCGCGGCGCGGCCACGTAGAACGGGAGGCCGTGGGCCCGCGCCAGGACGGCGAGCCCGTAGGTCCCGATCTTGTTCGCGACGTCGCCGCTGCGCGCGATGCGGTCCGCGCCGACGAGGACGAGGTCGACCTCGCCGCGCTGCATCAGGTGCCCGGCCATCCCGTCCGTCACGACCGTGACGGGAATGCCGTCGCGGGCGAGCTCCCACGCGGTGAGCCGGGCGCCCTGGAGGAACGGCCGCGTCTCGTCGGCCAGCACCACGGGACGCAGTCCGGCCTCGGCGGCCGCGCGCACGACGCCGAGCGCCGTGCCGTAGCCCGCGGTGGCCAGAGCGCCGGCGTTGCAGTGGGTGAGGATGCGCGCCCCCTCCGGCACGAGCGGGAGCCCCGCCCGCCCGATCGCGTGACAGCTCGCGACGTCCTCCGCGCGGATCGCATCCGCCGTCTCGCGCGTCGCGCGCGCGACGCTCTCCCGTGTCGCGCCCGGCGCGGCGAGCGCGTGCTCCACCGCGGCGCGCTGGCGCGCGAGCGCGTGGAACAGGTTCACCGCCGTCGGCCGCGTGCGCGCCAGGCGCGCGTCGGCCGCGGCGAGCTCGGCTGCGAGCGACGCCAGGTCCCCGCTGCGGCTCCGCGCCGCGGCGCAGGCGATCCCGTACGCCGCCGCGCAGCCGATCGCCGGCGCGCCCCGCACCGCCATGTCCTCGATCGCGCGCGCGACGGCTTCGGCGTCCTCGAGCCGCAGCACGCTCTCGCGCTCGGGCAGCGCGCGCTGGTCGAGCAGCTCGAGGGCGCCCTGGTGCCAGCGCAGCGAGAACCAGGCGTCGCTCACTCGGAGCGCCGGGCCGGCGGCTCGTCGCGGGCCTCCGGCGGCCGCAGCGACTGGAGCGCCTTGTCGAGCGCCTCGAGCACCTGCTCGCCCTGCCCCGCCCCGAGTCGCTCGTCGAGCGTCTTCGTCCACTTGCGCCGACGCCGCTCGTCCTGCGTGTAGGCCGTGGCCGCGCCCGCGAGGGCCGCGTCCGTGAGCTCGACCTCCGGCGCGTCGAGCGTGCCCCGGACGCTCGCGAGCGGGATCGCGCGCGGCGATTTGGCGCCGCCCTCG
>DATAGA010000326.1:0-2486 GCA_036257215.1 Myxococcota bacterium | reverse complement strand
GAGCCTGCGACGGAGCGCGCCGACCACGGGGCCGGCGGCCGGGTCGACGCCGAGGAAGTCGATCGCCTCGCACTCCTCGCCGCCCGCCGGCCAGGGCCGCACATCGCGCGCCCCCGCGGCGTCGGCGAGGGCTTCCCAGCCGGCCCCGCGCAGTCCTTCGTCGCCATCGCGGATCCTGCGATCGGACAGGTACTTGCGCAGCTGTCCCTCGAGTCGATCGAGAGCTTCCACGAGGTCCTCGCCGGCGAGCCGCCACGTCGTTCGCGAAGGCTCGAGCGCCTCGAGGACGGGCCCGTCGAGGCCCGCGCGCAGGCTCGCGACGGCACGCGAGAGCAGGACCAGCTCGGCCGCGCCCTCCCCGCTCCGCACGACGCCGCCGTGCTTGGCGGCGAGGCCGCGCAGCCCGGTGAGACCCCGCTCGAAGAGCGCGCGGTGGGCGGACGATTCGAAGGCGGCCCCGACGAGGTCGGGCGGCACCGGGAACGTGGCCGCCTGGGTCTCCGGCTCGACGGCGCGCTCCTCGGCGAGGCCCGGCGCGGCGAGTGCGACGAGCTCGAACGGGAGACCCGCGAGAAGGCCGAGGAGCCGCCGATCGGCGCCGCGCCAGCTCGGCGCGACGGCGAGAACGCTGCCGCTGAACCCGGGCTCGGCCGCGACGCGAAGCCCCGCGGCAACCGCGCCGAGCAGGGCCGCAGTTCCCGACGCGGGCGAGAAGGCGACCACCCGGCGCGTGCCGTCCGCCGCTGGACCCACCCCGACCACGCAGAGCCAGTCCGGGATGTCGTCGAAGCGGACGGGCTCGAGGGAGGCCGCGTCGACGAGGCCGGCCGCCGCGACGCGCGCCAGCCACGTGGGGTCGATGCCGGGGCGCGAGCCCCCCTCGCCCCCGTTGCCGCCGCGCCAGCGCCGGCGGCCGAAGCGCCGTCTCATGCCTCCTCCGAAACCCATCGGGATCGCGGAGGCTTAGCGGATGGCGCCGGGACCCGCACCCGTGCCCGGCGTGACGAGCAGCGAGGGCGTTTCAGCGCCCGCCTCGGCCGCCTGGTCGAGCCGCTCGAGCAGCCCCTGGAGCGGCCGCTCGAAGAGCGCCCGCGCGAGCGGGTTCTCCGCGGGGGGCGCGCTCTCGAAGCGCTCTGCCGCGGCGAGGGCCGCGCGCGCCGCGGCCTCGTCGTCGCGCTGCCAGAACACGTACGCCGCGTGGCGGAAGAGCGCCGCGGTCCGCGCGCCGTGCTCTCCCGCGTACGCCTCCTCGACGGCTGCGGCGATCACCCCCTCGACCTGCTCGCGGCGGGTTCCGCCCGCCACGATGAGCGCGCTCTCGCCGATCTCCTGGATCCGCTTCGCGACGCGCTCGAGCACGTCGCGCTCGGGCCACGGACCGACGCGCCCCTCCGCGACGAGCGCGAGCGCCCCCGCGAGATCCGGCGCCGGCTCGAGCGCCGCGCGCGCGAGCTCGCCCGGCGTCTGCGCGCCCGCGGGTGCGTCGCGCAGCTGCGCCTGCCACTCGCGATAGCCCGCCGGGAGCGGGCGGTCCGCCGGCTGCGCGGCCGCGATCCGCGCGACGAGCGCGCGCGCCGACGCCGGCGGCACGTCGACGGCGGCGAGCCGCCGGCCCGCGGTCACCTGGCGCAGGAACGCGCGCACCTTGCTACGGCCGGCGGCGTAGACGTCGACGCCGAGGATGCCCCGTCCTTCCGCGAGCGCGATCTCGAACAGGCGCGCGCCGCCCGTCGGATGGCTCTCGACGAGGTACGCGAGGCACGCGCCGAGCGGATCGGGCGCCGTCACCGCCGCCGCAGCGAGCGCTTCCTCGACGCGCGGGAGCCGCGCGACGGTCGGCGCCGGCGCCGGCTCGGGCACGGCGACGCCCTTCGACTTGAGCTGGTGGCGCGCGCGGCGCAGGAGCTTGCGCCCCGGCTTGGGCAGCGACGCCTCGTCCACCGCGAGGAGCGCCGCGGGCCCGCCCTCGAGATCCAGCCAGGCGTCGACGAGCTCCTCCGCGTCGTCGGGCTCGTGCGCGAGCAGCCAGGCGGCGACGCGCCCTGCCCCTTCGCTCCCGAGGCTCGCGAGCAGTCGGACCGGGTCGCCGTTCGCCGGGCGGATCGCGTCGGCGTCGGCCGACAGCGCGGCGGCGGCGCTCTCGAGCGCGGCGGCGAGGCTCACGGGGCGGTCTCCCCGACCACCCACGCGAGGTACGGCGGGCTCCCGCCGGCGACGTCGAGCCGCACGACCTCGGGCACCTCGTACGGATGCAGCGCGCGCACGCGCGCCTCGAGCGCCGGTGCGCGCTCGGCGCGCGTCTTCACGATCAGCAGCGTCTCGCCTTCGTCGTGGACCGCGCCTTCGTAGCGGTAGATCGAGCGCACGCCGGGCAGCAGGTTCACGCAGGCCGCCAGGCGCTCTTCGACCAGCGCGCGGGCGATCGTCGCCGCGCACTCCGGGTCCGGCGCCGTGATGAACGCGACCTGGACGCCGCTCGCCCCCGC
>DATAGA010000298.1:0-5418 GCA_036257215.1 Myxococcota bacterium | reverse complement strand
CTGCGCGGTGACCTCGATTCCGCCCGCGCTGAAGCTCCCCTCGCGCAGCGCCCGAAAGCGCACCGACGCACGAACGTCGCGGAGGGCGATGGGGTGGTACTCGTAGGACATCTGGCCGGCGAAGGTCTCCTCGAGGCGGTCCGTGCGGTCTCCCGGCGCGTACACGTGCCACGAGCCCCATCCGTCGAACAGGGGATCGAAGAACGGAAAGCCCTGGATGTGGTCCCAGTGCGTGTGGCCGACCAGCAGGTGACCGGTAGCCACCCGCTCGTCGCGCGCGCGCATGCTGCGCGCGAGCTCGTGGGCGCCGGTGCCGCAGTCGAGCACCACGAGCGTGCCGTCCCGCGCGCGCACCTCGGTGCACGAGGTGTTGCCGCCGTAGCGCACGGTCGCCGGTCCGGGCTTGGCGATCGACCCACGAGTGCCCCAGAAGCGGACTCGCATCGCGCCTACACCGCTTCGCAGTACAGCCGGTAGACGTGGATCCCCTTGTTCAGGAAGTTCCCCGACGAGCCCGCGAGGTAGAGCCGCCAGGCGCGCAGGGCGGGCTCGCCGAGGAGCTCCCGCGCCCGGTCCCGGCTCTCCATCAGCCGCTCGTACCAGGCCGCCGTCGTCTTGGCGTAGTGCGGCGAGAGGTTCACGGCGCGCTGCACCTCGAAGCCGTTCCGCTCCAGCGCCCGCACGTGCTGGCCGAGCGTGAACCAGTGGTAGCCGGGCCACACGTAGCGCTTGTGGAACGCCGTGCCCGGATAGAAGTCGAGCGGCAACCCCGAGTGCGGGGTCATCAGCGCGTGGTGGAGGTAGCGGCCGCCGCGCCGGATGCGCTGCCGCACCTCGCGCACGTACGGCCGCAGGCCGCGCGGGCCGACGTGGCTCACCATCCCGGTCGAAGTCACGTGGTCGAACACGCGCCGCTCGGAGCGGTAGTCGCCTTCGTGGAGCTCGAAGCGCGAGGGATCGAAACGCATGAGCGCGTGCGCGCCCTCTCCCACCTGGTTCGCCGAGTGCGTCCAGCCCACGACCTTCGAGAGCTGCGGTCGCTCGAGCGCTACGGCGAGCTGGCCGCCGTAGCCGCAGCCGATGTCGAGCAGCGTCTCGCCCGGCTCGGCACGCAGCCACGCGACCGCGTCGTCGAACTTGCGCCACTGCGCCTTCTCGAGCGAGTCGAAGCCGTCCTCGCGTCCGGCGCCCGCACGGACCAGCTCGCTACGCTCGAGCCTCTCGGGCGCCTCGAACATCGCGCACGAGTAGGAGCGGTAGACGCGGTCGAGATAGAGGTCGAGCGCATGCTGGGGAATGTCGTAGTGCGTGCGCACGTTGACGCGCGAGCGCGCCGGGCTCTGGAAGGCCTGGCTGCGCAGCCACTGCCAGGCAGCCTGCCACGGCCGGAGCGCGAGCTGGGCGTGTCGGCGCACGTCGGAGACGACGTACAGATTGCCCTCGAGATCGACGTCGCCCGCGACGAAGCAGCGGACGAAGCCGAGCACGTCGCCGCGCAGGAGCGTGCGGCCCGCTGCCTCGGTGTGGATCGCGATGCTGAGCGGCTGCCCCGACCAGTGGGCACGGCGTTCGCCGACGCTCCAGCTGCGGCCGCGCCAGTCCTCGAACCGCAGGCTCCACGGGAAGCCCGCGAGGCCGCGCTCGGTCAGCGCGCGCACCCGCTCGGCCGCGCCATCCGGCAGCGCGGCGGCGTGGAGGGCCTGGGGCGTGCCGTCGGCGGCTCTCACTGCGAGCTCATCGTCCTGCGGGCGCGCTGCGCGATGTCGCTCCCTCCTCCCGAAGCCCCGACGAGATCACGGAGGGGCAGGCCGGGCTGTGAACGGCTTCACAGGCGGCCCGAGACGAGCCTCGCTGGTCGCGAGCCGGCCGGGGGACCCTACGGCGGCCTTCGGGCAGCCGCCACGTGGGCCGCGTGCCCGGTCCGCCCGCGCCCTCGCGGACCCCACCGAAGCTCGCGCGCAGCGGGCCCCGGCTACCGAGGTGCGCCCGAAGCCTCCAAGGCGGGACGCCGGGCCCAGCGGGCGAGGTCAAGCGCCCCGTGCAGGCGGACGATGCGCGCTGCCTGGGGGGCGCGAGCATCGTCACGCGCCCCAGAGGTGGCTCATGCGCGTCGTGCTCGCCGCCGAAGGGACCCGGGGAGACGTGCACCCGATGCTGGCGCTCGGCGTGCGCCTGCGCGCCGCGGGGCACGCCGTGCGGCTGTGCGCCTCGCCGGACTTCGCCGAGGAGGCCGCGGCCCAGGCGCTCGAGTTCCACCCGGTCGGCCGCTCGGTGCGCGAGCTGCTGTCCGCGCAGGCCGCCGCGATCCACTCGGGTCCGCTCGGCGTGCTGCGCGCGGCGCGCGAATACATGCAAGAGACGGTCAACGCCCAGTTCGCGGCGCTGGGCGAGGCGGCCGCGGACGCCGAGCTGCTCGTCGGCGCGGGGGTGCAGCTGGCAGCCGCCTCGGTGGCCGAGAGGTGGGGGATCCCGTACCGCTACGTCGCCTACTGCCCGGCGATGTTCCCCTCGCGCGAGCACGCGCCGCCGATGCTCGAGTGGCAGCCGGGGTCGCGCCTCGCGAACCGGGTGGGCTGGTGGCTCACGGTCGCCAGCTTGCGCTTCGGGCCGGTGAAGCTGGTCGACCGGAAGCGACGGGCGCTCGGCCTGCGGCCGATCGAAGACGTCGGCCGCTACGTCCTGAGCGCGCGTCCGCTCGTCGCGGTGGACCGCGAGCTGGCCGAAGTACCCCCGGACGCGCCGCTCCCGGTGGAGCAGATCCCGTGCCTCCACCCCTTCGACCCGGACGCGCCGCTCCCGCCCAAGCTCGAGACCTTCCTCGACGCCGGTCCGCCGCCGGTCTACCTCGGCTTCGGCAGCATGCCCGACCCACGGCCGGGCGAGACGACGGCGCGCCTGCTCGAAGCGGTGCGCGCGCGCGGCGTGCGCGCGGTGATCTCGCGGGGCTGGGCCGGGCTCGGGGAGGGGCCGCTGCCCGAGAACGTCTTCGTCACCGACGCGGTGCCCCACGCGGCGTTGTTTCCGCGCACGGCCGGCATCGTCCACCACGGCGGCGCGGGCACGACCGCGATGGCCACGCGCGCCGGCGTGCCGCAGCTCGTCGTGCCGCACCTCCTGGACCAGTTCTACTGGGCGTACCGCGTGCGCGCGCTCGGCCTCGGCCCGCCCGCGCTGCGCCGGCGCGACCTCTCGCCCGAGCGCCTCGCCGACGCGATCGCCGAGCTCGTCGACAACGAGGTCCTCGCCGAGCGCGCCCGCGACCTCGGCGAGCGCACCCGCCACCGCGCCGCCGCCGGATTCGACCTCTCGGTGCTGCTCGGCACCTAGGGACGCTCCACCCTTCCCGCAGGGCGAAAGTGGAACGTCCCCTAGTGGTGGAACAGGCGCAGCTTGGTGTGGACGAGCGTGATGCCGTACTCGCGGCAGGCGGCTTCGACCTCGTCGTCGCGCGTCGAGCCGCCCGGCTCGGCGATGAAGCGGACGCCGTGGCGCTGCGCGTGGTCGACGTTGTCGCGGAACGGGATGAAGCCGTCGGAGACGAGGCTCACTCCGTCGAGGCGGGCGAGCCAGGCGGCGCGCTCGTCGGCGCTCAGCGGCTCGAGCGGGCCGGCGAGCGCCGCGCGCAGCGCCTCCTCCTCGCCGGGGGTCCAGTCGCCCTCGATGTAGCGCACGCGCCAGTTGATGCGGTCCTGGCGCTTCACGCCCTTCTTGAAGCCGAGGCCGAGCACCTTCGGATGGCGGCGCAGGTGCCAGAGGTCCGCCTTGGCGCCCGCGAGCCTGGTGCAGTCGACGCGAGACTGCTGTCCGGCGCCGATCCCGATCATCTGCCCGCCGAGCGCGTAGCCGACCGAGTTCGACTGCGTGTACTTGAGCGCGACGAGTCCGAGCAGGAGGTCGCGCTTCGCCTCGGGCGTGAGCGCGCCGCAGACGACCGCGGCGAGGTCGCGCTCGCTCACGGCGTGGGCGTTGCGGTCCTGGACGAGGCGCACGCCGAAGAGCTCGCGGCTTTCCTGCGCCGGCGGCTCGAAGTCGGCGTCGGCGCGGATCGCGATGAAGTCGCCGCCCTTCTTCGCGCGCAGGATCTCGAGCGCCGCCGGCTCGTAGCCCGGCGCGACGACGCCGTCGGAGACGACGCCCTTGAGAAACCGCGCGGTCGCCTCGTCGACGGGCTCCGAGAGCGCGGCGAAGTCGCCGAAGGAGCACTTCGGGTCGGCGCCGCGGGCGCGCACGTACGCGAGGGCGGCCGGCGTGAGCGACTCGCCCTCGATCTCGTACGCCCGCGCGAGGTCCGGCTCGAGCGGGACCGCGAGCGCCGCTCCGGCGGGCGAGACGTGCTTGAACGACGCCGCGGCCGGGAGCCCCGTCGCGGCGCGCGCCTCGCGCACGAGCTGCCACGCGTTGAGCGCGTCGAGCAGGTTGATGTACGACGGCCTCCCGTTCAGCACCTCGATCGGGAGGCGCCCGCCGGCGAGCGCCTCCGCGCTCGCCGATCCCTGGTGCGGATTGATGCCGTACTTGAGCTTCATGCCTACTGCAGGTCCGCCGGCGTCACCTTCTCGAGCCAGGCGCGCAGGTCGCCGCCGTAGCCGACCTCGCGCTGGCGCGCGTGCACGCGCTCGAGCAGCGCGGCCACGCGCTCCGGCGGGAGCGGCGGCCGCGCCTCCAGCCTGTCGGCCACTGCCTCCGCCCGCTCGCGGGCCTCGGCACGCGTCGGGTCGAGCACCGCCTCCTCGCCCGCGTGCCCGTCGCGCAGCCCGAGGAACGCCTCGATCGCCTCCTGCGTCACCTGCGCCGCGTGCTTGCGCGACGCGACGATGTTGCCCTTCCCGGTCACGACGTTCCCGACCCCGAACACGATCGGGTACGCGGCGAGCCGGCCCGTGTCCCAGTCGGTGAAGGCGAAGAGCTCGCCCTTCGTCTCGATGCCGGGGATGGGCTCGGGGATGCTGCCGATCGAGCTGATGACGCAGCTCCCGCGCCGCTCGAACGTCTCGTCGGTCGGTACGACGCGCGAGCCCTCGATGCGCGTGCGCCGGAAGCGCAGCCCGGCGAGGCGGCCGTCCTCGACGATCAGCGCATCGGGCGCGGCGCACGCCTCGAAGCGGAAGAGGTACTTCTCCATCGCCTTCTCGAGCACGCGCCCGCGCGCCTTGCGCACCTTCTCGAGCCGTTCCGGCGAGGCGTCCTCGGGGAGCTCGACGAGCGGCATGTCCTCGACGCGCCGGCGGTAGAAGAGCATGCATCCCTCGAGCCCGAGCTCCTCGAAGCGCAGGCCGCGGCTCGCGAGGATCTTCGGGATCCCCTTCACCTCGAGCTCGATCATGGGCACGTCGATGCCGCGCTCCGCGAGCCGCGCGCGCGTCGTCTCGAGCATCAGCACCTTCACGACGTCGATCGAGGCGAGCCCGCCGCCGACGA
>DATAGA010000130.1:0-1980 GCA_036257215.1 Myxococcota bacterium | reverse complement strand
AGCGCGCCGAACACCCCCTGGAGTGCGCGCGCCGCCACGAGCAGCTCGACCGTCGGCGCGAGCGCGCAGAAGATTGACGTGACGCCGAACCCGGCCACTCCCAGCGCGAACACGCGGCGCGCGCCGAACAGGTCGCCCAGCGAGCCCGCCACGAGGAGCAGCGAGCTGAGCGTGAGCAGGTACGCGTTCGAGGTCCACTGCTGACCGGCGAGTCCGCCGCCGAGGTCGTCCGCGATCGCGGGGAGCGCGACGTTTACGACCGTCGAGTCGACCGTGACGACGGTCGTCCCGAGGATTGCCGCGACGAGCACCAAGCGCTTGGTACTCGCCGTGGGTTGCATCAGGCCGGGCCGGCTCCGTTCACCGCATCGGCCGTGCGCGGGCTCGGACCCACGTAGCGCGCGCTTGGGCGGATCAGGCGGCCCTCGCGCTTCTGCTCCATGATGTGCGCCGCCCAGCCGCCCACGCGCGCGCTCGCGAACATCGGGGTAAACAGGTCGGGCGGCACGTCGGCGAAGTCGAGCACGACCGCGGACCAGAACTCGACGTTCGTGGCCAGCACGCGGTCGGGCTTGCGCGTCTTCAGCTCGGCGAGCGCTGCCGCCTCGAGCTTCTCGGCCACCTCCAGTCGGGGCGCCCCGATCTCGCGCGCCGTCCTGCGAAGGACGCGCGCACGCGGATCCTCGGCGCGGTACACGCGGTGGCCGAAGCCCATCAGGCGGTCGCCGCGGTCGAGCGCCCGCTTGACCCAGCGCTCGGCATCGCCCTCGGCCGCCACCTCGTCGAGCATCTGGAGCACGCGCGAGGGGGCGCCGCCGTGCAGCGGTCCGGACAGGGCGCCCACCGCGCCGGACAGCGCGGCGGCCACGTCTGCGCCCGTCGAGGCGATCACCCGCGCCGTGAACGTGGATGCGTTCATCCCGTGCTCGGCCGCGGAGATCCAGTAGGCGTCGATCGCCTTCACGTGACGCGGATCCGCCTCGCCGCGCCAGCGGATCAGGAAGCGCTCGGGGATCGACCTCGCCTGGTCCACCTCGGCCTGGGGAATCGGCGGGCGCCCGACGCCGCGCGCGGACTGCGCCACGAACGAGAGCGCCATCACGGAAACGCGCGCGAGGTCGGCGCGAGCCTGCTCGTCAGAGACGTCGATCAGCTGCCGGAGGCCCCATTCGGGCCCGAGCATCGCGAGCGCTGCCTGAAGGTCCACGCGCGGGTCGCCGGTGCGCACCGCGAGCGGGTGCGGCTCGGCCGGCGGCAGCCCCGGCTCGTACTGGCCGTCGACCAGCAGCCCCCAGACCTTCTCGTACGGGACGTTGCCGACGAGCTCCTCGATGTCGACGCCGCGGTAGCGAAGCGCGCCGCCCTCGCGGTCGGGCTCGGCGATCTCCGTGTCGAACGCGATTACTCCCTCAAGTCCCGACGGAACCTCGATGAGCGCCATTGGGCGCAGGATACTTACGCTCCTTGGTACGGCTGGCGACAGAAGACGACGCCGCCGACGTCGCCCGGCTGATGATCGGCTTCCGCAACTGGTGGCAGCGCGACGAGCCTGACGACGCCAGCTTCGAGGCCGGCGTGAGGCGCCTGCTCTCGGACCCGAACACGGAGTTCCTGCTCGGCGGCGACCCCGCGGCCGGCGTCTGCCAGCTGCGCTACCGCTTCGCCGTCTGGACCGGCAGCGAGGACTGCTGGCTAGAGGACGTGTTCGTGGCGGAGCCGGCCCGCGGCAGCGGCCTTGGGCGCGCGCTCGTGGAGGCCGCGCTCGAGCGAGCGCGCGAGCGCGGCTGCGCTCGCGTAGAGCTCGACGTGAACGCGGCCAACCCGGCGGCGCTCGCCCTCTACGAGTCGCTCGGCTTCGAGAGCTGGTCCGACCCTCCCGGGGGCCGGAACCTGCTCATGCGGCGGCGTCTGTGACCTCGTCGACCTCGTCGCCGACCGCGATGCGGCCGGGCCGCACGATGTCGGCGCGCAGCCCGGCGC
>DATAGA010000176.1:0-13098 GCA_036257215.1 Myxococcota bacterium | reverse complement strand
ACCGCGTCCTTCTCTGTCGTGATCCAGAGCGGCGCCGCCGCGCCGAGGCCGGCCAGGTCGCGCGCGGCGTAGGGATGGTGATCGGGGAAGCGGCGCTCCGCGACGACGCGTGCGCCGAGCGCCTCGACCGTCCGGCGGAAGGACGCCGGCCGCGCGAGGCCGGAAAGGAGCCCCACCTCGCGGCCGGCGAGTGCAGCCGGCGGCTCGTCGAGCGGGTCGGGCTCGCGGAGCAGCGAGTCGGTCGCGCGCGCGCCGGCCGCGGGATCGCGCAGGCGGCGCAGCGCCCGCGGCACGCGCCGCACGATGAAGCGCGCCGCGGCTGGCGCGAGCTCGCGCACGCGGGCGTCGTCGGCGGCCGGCAGCGGTCCGTCGACGACGGCGATCGCGTGCGCGAAGCGCAGCGCCGCGGGCGGCTCGCGCAGCGGACCGCGCGGCAGCACGGAGCCGTTGCCGAGGCCCTCGGAGCCGTCGAGCACGACGACATCGAGATCGCGCGCGAGCCGGTGGTGCTGGAAGCCGTCGTCGAGGACGAGCAGCCCGGTCCGGAACTCGGCCACGGCCCGTCGACCGGCCCTCGCGCGGTCGCGCGCCACGACGACCGGGACGCCGGGCGCCGCCGCCGCGAGGAGGAGCGGCTCGTCTCCCGCCCGACCGACGTCGCTGCGCAGCGCCTTTCCGTCCGAGACGAGCTCGATCTCGCCGCCGCCGACGCGGCCGTAGCCGCGGCTGGCCAGCGCGACGCGTTCGCCGCGCGCGCGCAGCCCGGCGGCGAGCGCCGCGGCCACGGGCGTCTTGCCGGACCCGCCCGCGCTGAGCGCGCCGACGCTCACCACGGCGCACGGGAGGCGCGCGGCGCGCCGCAGACCGCTCCGATACGCCGCGCGGTGTGTGCGCGCGCCGAGCCCGTAGAGCGCGGCCGCAGCCGCGAGCGGGAGGAGCGCCGCGCGTCGCAGCGGCGGGTCGCTGCGCTCGTCGAGCCAGGTGGGGCGCCGGCTCACGGCGCGGCTCCCGTCGGCGCTGAGCGACCCGCCGGCACGGCTCGCGCGCCCGCGGCGCCGGCGCGGACGCGCTCGAGCAGCGCCAGCGTGCGCTCGGTCGCGCCGTGATGGGGCACGAGCGCGGCGGCGGAGCGCGCGCCGCGCGCGGCGGCGGCGGCCGGATCGCGCAGCGCCGCGATCACGGCGACGGCCAGGGCGGCGGGATCGGCGACGGCCACGGCCGCGTCGGCCGCGAGCAGCAGCGCCGCCACGTCGCGCACGTTGGCCGTGTGCGGTCCCAGGATGGGCGCGCGCCCCGCTCGAGCCGGCTCGATCGGGCTGGGGCCGCCGACCGGCACGAGCGTTCCACCGACGAAGGCCGCGGCCGCCGAGCCGTACAGCGCGGCGAGCTCGCCGATCGAGTCGAGCAGCAGCACGTCGCCGTCCGCGAGGGGCTCGCGGCCGAGGCGCGTGCGCCGCCGCAGCGGGCGCCCGCGCGCCGCGACGAGGCGGGCGACCTCTTCGAAGCGCTCCGGGTGACGGGGCGCGAGGGCGAGCGCGGCGGGGAGACCGGCCACGCGCACGGCGTCGAGGGCGCCGAGCGCGGCCGCCTCCTCGCCCGCGTGCGTGCTGCCCGCGACGACGAGCGGCACGCGCCCGAGTACGGCGGCGAGCTCGTCGGGCAGCGAGGGCGCGGCGCCGGGCGGGTCGAGCTTCAGGTCGCCCGTCACCTCGACGCGCTCCGGCGGTGCGCCGATCTCGACGAAGCGCGCGGCGTCGGCCTCGCTGCGCGCGCCGACTGCACCGAGCGCGCGCAGCACCGGGCGCACGAGCGCCGCCGCTCGCCGGTACCGCGGCACGCTCCGGTCCGAGAGCCGGCCCGAGACGATCGCGACCGGCACGCCGTGCGCGCGCGCGCCGAGGATGAAGCTCGGCCAGAGCTCGGTCTCCACGAGCGCGAGGAGCGACGCCGGCACGCGGCGGAACGCGGCGGCGACGCACCAGGGATGGTCGAGCGGAGCGAGCGCGCTCGGAACGCCGGGCCGCGCCCGCCGGAGGAGGTCGCGGCCCGCGAGCGTCGTCGCCGAGGCGGCGACCGGGACGCCGCGCGCGGCGAGTCCGTCGAGGAGCCGCAGCGCCGCCGTCACCTCGCCGACGCTCGCCCCGTGCACCCACACGGCGCCGGCAGCCGCGGGCGGGCGCCCCCCCAGGCGCTCCGCCAGCCCGCGGCGCAGCGACGGCCGCGCGGCGAGGAGCGCGAGGCCCGGCGGCAGCGCCGCGGCCGCGCCGAGCGCGGCGAGGCTATGCCCGAGCGGCCCCACGCAGCATCTCCTCGGCGATCTCCGCTGCGCGCCCCGCGGCGCCCCCGCCGCCGAGGCGCGCGCGCAGCTCGCGCAGCCGCCGCCTCTGCAGCTCGCCCGCCGGTCCGTCGAGCAGCTCGCGCACGGCGGCGGCGATGCGCTCGGGCCGCGCGGCCTCCTGCACGAACTCGGGAACGACGGCGGCGCCGGCGATCAGGTTCACCATCGCGAGCGAGGGCACGCGCAGCACGCGGCGCGCGATCGCGGCCGTCACCGGGTGTGCGCGCGCCGCGACGACCATCGGCGTCCCGAGCAGCGCGATCTCGACCGTGGCGGTGCCCGGCTTCACGAGCACGACGTCGGCCGCGCGCACCGCGTCGTACGTGGCGCGCTCGACTACCTGGAGCGGCACGCCGGCGGCGGCCGGCGCGTCGGCGAGGAGCCGGTCGAGGTCCGCGCGCGCGAGGCTCGGGGCGAGCGCGAGCAGCACGCGCAGCGCCGGATCGCGCCGAGCGAGGAGGCGCGCGGTCTCGAGCTGGAGCGGAAGCGAGTCGCGCAGCTCGTTGCGCCGGCTTCCGGGGAGGAGCGCCACGACGGGCGCCGCCGGCTCGATGCCGAGCCGCGCGCGCGCCGCGGCGCGCGCGTCCGGACCGGCCTCGCGCTCGGGCAGGCGGTCGACGAGCGGGTGGCCGACGAACTCGACGCGAAGCCCGGTTCCCGCGTAGACGGCGGGCTCGAACGGGAAGATCACGGCCATGCGATCGACGCGGCGCGCGATCTTGCCGATCCGGTAGCGCCGCCACGCCCACACTTGCGGGCTCACGTAGTAGAGGACCGGGACGCCCGCGCGGCGGGCCCGGCGCGCGAAGGGGATGCAGAAGTCCGGCGAGTCGACGAGGACGACCAGGTCGGGGCGCTGCTCGCGCAGCGCGCGCCCCAGCCGCCGCCACGCGCCCACGACGCGGCCCACGTCGCGCAGCACCTCGACGAGCCCGCCGATCGCGAGCTCGCGCTGGTGCACCACGAGCTCGACGCCCGCCTTCTCCATCGCGTCGCCGCCGAGGCCGAGGAAGCGCGCCCCGGGCAGGCGTCGCCTCAGCTCCTCCACCAGCGCCGCGGCGTGGAGCTCGCCCGACGCGTCACCCGCGGCGAGGAGGATCGTCGCCATCGGGAAGCACGAGGGGCGGCATCGACGCCACCACCCGGAGCGCGGTCCGGAGCGCCGCGAGCGCCTCCTGCCCTGCGCCGGCCGGCACGCGGCGGGTCTCGATCGCGTCCGCGAAGGAGCGCAGCTGCGAGAGCAGCGCGTCCTCGCGGTCGATCTCGAGTCGCTGGATGTCGATCGAGAGCTCGCCGCTCGGCGCCGACCGCACGCGGCGCGCGATCACGACGGACTGCTCGATGAAGTCGATCGAGAAGTACCCGTCGGGCTGGAAGAAGCGCACCTTGCGCACCGGAGTGGGGGAGACGCGGCTCGCGGTGAAGTTCGCGATGCAGCCTCCCGGGTAGTGGAGCCTGGCGCTCGCGATGTCGACCTCCGCCGAGAGGACCGGTACGCCGATCGCATCGACGCTCTCGGGCTCCTGGCCGACGAAGCGCTGCACTACGTCGAGGTCGTGGATCATGAGGTCGCGGACGACGTCGACGTCGGTCGCCCGGCCGGGGAACGGCCCCATCCGATGGGCCTCGACGAAGCGCGGACTGCGGATGTCCGCGCGGATCTTCTGCACGGCGGCGTTGAACCACTCGAGGTGACCGACCTGGAGCACGCGCCCGCCGTGGGCGGCCTCGGCGAGGAGCTTCTCGGCCTCGGCGAGCGTCGCCGCGATCGGCTTCTCGACCAGCACGTCGAGCCCGGCGGCGAGCGTCTCCTGGACGACGGCGAAGTGACGCACCGTCGGCACCGCGACGACGGCGGCGTCGGCCTCCCCGAGGAGCGCCCGGAAGTCGGTCTCGGCGCGAACCCGGTGGAGCTCACCCGCGGTGCTGGCGCGCTCGGGGTTGACGTCCGCGACGCCCGCGAACCGCACGCGGCCCTCGGCCGCGAGCGCGGCGACCTTGGCGGCGTGGAGGCTCCCCATGTAGCCGCAGCCGAAGACGGCGATGCGCGGCGCGCTCACCCGACCCTCCCGGGGGCGACGCCCCCGGCGTCCGCGACGCCGAGCAGTGCGATGCCGGCGGCGTCGGCCTCCGCCACGAGCGCGTCGCGCTCGAGGACGAGCGTCGCGCCCGCCTCGAACGCGAGGATGGCGCCGCCGCCCTCGCGCAGGACGCGCAGCGTCTCGAGCCCGACGGCGGGAACGTCGAAGCGCGGGTCCTGGCTCGGCTTGGCGACCTTGACGACGCAGGCGCCGCCGCGTCCGAGGGCGCAGCCGCGCCGCACCGCCTCGTCGGTGCCCTCGATCGCTTCGAGCGCGAGCACGGCGCCGCCTTCGACGACGACCGTCTGCCCCACGTCGAGGGCGCCGAGCGCCTTCGCGATCGGCCAGGCGAAGGCGACGTCCGCGCGCTGCGCGGTCGTCGGCTGCACGCGCCCGAGCACGCCTTCGGACGCGAGCAGCTCGGGCGCGAGGTCGGCCTGGGCCAGCAGCTCGAAACCCTCGCCCTCGAGCAGCCGCGCGACGGCGCGCAGGATCGAGTCGTCCTTGCGGTCCTGCAGCTCGCGCAGGAGCCCGAGTGCCCGCGCGTCCGGCTCGAGTCGTCCGGCGCGGAAGAGGATCCCCTTCGGCACCTTCCCGGCGAGTACGACCTCCCGCACGCCCTCGCGCCGCAGCACGCCGAGCAGCCGCTCGACCTGCCCGAGCGGAAGCGTCTCCATCACGTCGACGTGCGCGGCGAGACCCGGGTCGGCGAGCCCTTCGAACGCGACGGCCGCGAGGCGACGGCCGCGCCGGCGCGCGGCGCTCGCGAGCTCGAGCGGGAAGCGCCCGTGCCCCGCGATCAAGCCGACCGGGGCCCCCAAGCGCGGCTACCGGATGAAGCCGCGCTGCGAGCCCTCGAGGAACGCCAGCAGCCGGTCGACCTCGGGACAGCTCTCGATCTCGGCGCGGACGCGCGCGACGGCGGCGGCGAAGAGCAGCTTCGAGTGGAACAGGAGGTGGTAGGCCCGCTTGATGCGCTGGCGCGTCTCGGGCGAGAAGCCGCGCCGGCGCAGCCCGACGACGTTCAGGCCCGAGAGCCGCGCGCGGTCGCCGGATGCGAGCGCGAAGGGCGGGACGTCCTGCGAGACCGCCGATGTGGCCGCGACCATGGCGGACTCGCCGATCCGCGCAAACTGGTGGATGCCCGTGAGGCCCCCCACGGCCGCGTAGTCCTCGATCCTGACGTGGCCCGCGATGGCGCACAGACTCGCCAGGATCACGTGGTCACCGATCTGGCTGTCGTGCCCGACGTGGACCCCGTTCATGACGAGGACGTCGTCGCCGATCCGCGTGCAGCCGCCGCCCCGGCGAGTGCCGACGTGGATCACGGCGTGCTCGCGGATCGTCGTGTCGCGGCCCACGACGAGCGTCGTGCTCTCGCCCGAGAACGACTTGTCCTGCGGCTCCTCCCCGAGCACGGCGAACGGGAACACGCGGCTGCCCTCGCCGATCGTCGTACGGCCGGTCACGCACGCGTGCGGGCGCAGCACGACCCCCGCGGCGAGCTCCACGTCCGGCCCGACGTACCCGCCCGGGCCGATCTCGACGTCGTCGGCGAGCTTCGCGCCGCGCTCGACGACCGCCGTGGGGTGGATCCGCGTCAAGCCGTCTAGCCCTTCTTCTTGTTGAAGCGGGCGGTCACCTGGTTGGTGATGTCCAGCGCCTCGCGCGTGTAGACGAGCCCCGGCGTCGAGCGGTCGAGGATCATGGTGAAGCCCTGCTCCTTGCCGATCTCCTGGACGATGTCGCGCAGCTTCGCGATGAGCGGTGCCTCGAGCCGGCCCTGGTCGATCTTCAGCTGGCCCTCGAGCTCCTTGATCTTGCTGTCGATCTTGTTGCGCAGCTCGAGCATGTCCGCCTGCTTCGCGAACAAGGTCTGCTCGTTCATCACGTACTTCTTGCCCTTCATCTCTTCGTCGAGCGCCTTCATGCGGTCGATCAGGGGCTGGACCTGCTGCTCGGCGGCGCGGCGCTTGCGGTTCAGCTCCTCGCGGGCGGCCTTGCCCTCCTCGGTCGCATTGATGGCCTGACTCAGGTCGACGACGCCGACCTTGATCGCGTCCTCCCCGGCGGCGGGCGCTGCCGCCCCGAGCAGCAGCGCCAGCCCCGCGGTCAGCAGGGCGGTTCCGTTGCGGATCATGTCCTTCCTCTCCTCGTCGCGCCGCACGGGCGCGCAGACCTGTGGCTGGGGGGGGGTCGGCGAGGCTCAGTAGGCCGCGCCGCCGACCGAGAACTCGAACGTCGTGCTGTCCTCGACCTCGAGCTTGTTGAGCGGGAAGCCGACGAACGCCTGGAGCGGCCCGAAGGGGGAGAACCACAGCGCGCCGATGCCCGTGCCGAAGCGGAACTCACCGACGTCGAAGATGCTCTGCGTCTCGTCGAACGCGTTCCCCATGTCGAGGAACACGATGCCGACGAGGCCGAGCTCCTTCGACACCGGGAAGCGGTACTCGACGGTGGCGGAGATGAACTTGTTGCCGCCGATGACGTCGGTCTCGTCGAGATCGTCGAAGTCGTCGATGTCCTCGTCCGAGAGGCTGTTGCACTCGCCGTCGCCGTCGCCCTGGTTGCCGAAGGCGTTGCGCTGGTCGTTGCAGAAGGCGTCCGGGACGAGCGTGCCGCCCTGGTCGACGAAGGCGAACGTGCGGCCCACCGGCATGAACGCGTTGCCGAGGCCGAACGCTCCCGTGCGCTGGAGGATCGCGCGGCGCGGCCCGACCGACCTCGCGCGATACCCGCGCAGCTGGTAGCTGCCGAGGCCTCCGAGGAAGTAGCGCTCGGAGAGCGGCAGCTCGAGGTCCTCGTCGATGTTGTTGATGAACTGGACCTCGCTGTCGGGGAACTCGGGGCCGGTGGGCACGTCGAACGAGTAGTCGGAGATCGAGTTGAAGGGCAGCGTGTAGCCCGCGCGCAGACCGAACACGAAGGTCGAGTCGTCGCGGAAGGGGAACCAGGTCGGGAACCAGTCGGGGGGCTGCACGAACCAGAGCGCGCGGCCCTCGAGCCGCAGGAAGTTGGCGAAGCCACCGAGGCCCGCGTACTCCAGGTTCGCGCCGTAGATGTGCCCGCTCTTCGGCGCGACGTAGTCGTCGCGCGTGTCCGAGATCCACGAGACGCCGAAGAGGCTGGTGCTGTTGTCGTCCGAGAGCAGCTCGCGGAAGATCATCGCGGCCGCGTTCTCGTCGGTGAGCCGCTCGATGTCGCGCGTCGCGTAGCTGTAGCGGAGGTTCCCGCGCGCCGTGCCTTCCTCGTTGAGGTCGTGGCCGAGCGAGAACTCGACGCCGAGCTCGGTCTGCTCGAAGTCGATGTACTCGAGGTCGGTGCGGAAGGCGGTGGTGCGGAGACTGAACTCGCTGCCGAACAGGTACGGGTTGTAGAACGAGAGGTAGAACTGGCTGTTGCGCGAGCCGTAGTCGACGACGGCCTGCACCCCGTAGCCCCGCCCGAACAGGTTCGACTGGCTGACCGAGCCCGACACCACGAGCCGGTCCTGCGTCGAGAAGCCGACGCCGAAGGAGAGCGAGCCGGTGGGCCGCTCGACCACCTTGAGGTCGAGGTCGAGCTGCTCCTGGTAGTCGGTCGCCTTCGCCTCGAACTCGACGTCCTCGAAGAAGCCGAGCCGCTTCACCCGGTCGCGGCTGCGGTTCACCTGGCGCGCCGAGTAGAGCTGGCCCTCGACGACGCGCATCTCGCGCCGGATCACCTCGTCCACCGTGTTGGTGTTGCCGGTGACGTCGATCTCGCGGATGAAGTGGAGGTCGCCCTTCTTGACGTCGAAGGCGACGTCGACCGTGAGATCCGACTCCTCGAGGCCCGTGCGCGGGCTCACGCTCGCGTAGAAGAAGCCGCGGTCGGTGTAGTAGCGCTCGAGGTCCTCGACGTCCGCGGTGAGGCTCGCGCGGTTGAAGACCTCGCCCTCCTTGAGCCGGATCCGTTCGCGCAGCGCGGCCTCGTCGAGCGAGGGGTCGCCCTGCACGTCGACCTTCCCGACCCGGTACTGCGGCCCCTCGCGGATCTCGACGCGGACGGCGAGCGCGTCCTTGCCCGAGTCGTCCTTGACCACCGTCACCTGCGGGTCGCCGATCTCGGACTGGATGTAGCCCTCGTTCGTGTACTTCTCGTTGACCTTCTGCAGGTCCTGGATGAAGACGGGCTCCGAGTACGTGCCGCTCTTGTCGAGGTACTTCGTCACGATCGAGTACCAGCGCCGCCGCTTGGTCTTGAGGCTGTCCTCGAGGTCCTCCTGGCTGAAGTGCTGGTTGCCCTCGAACTGGATGCTGTCGAGCGGCAGCTTGTCGCCCTCGCTCACCTCGAAGTCGATCGAGACGGCGTCGCCCGAGAGCTCCTCGATCCGGTGCGTGACGCGCGCGAGGTAGTAGCCCTGCGCGCGGTAGAGCGCCTCGACGCGCTCGCGGTTCTCGAAGAGCAGCGGGTAATCGAGCGTCGAGCCGGTCGTGAGCGTGAGGGTGTCGCGGATCTTCTCGCTCTCGATGTTCTCGTTGCCGGTGACGGTCACCTGCCGGACGACGGGGTTCTCCTCGACCTCGAAGACGAGGACCCGGCCCTTCGGCCCGCGCTCCGTCACGACCCGCACGTTGCGGAAGAAGCCGAGGCCGTAGACCTCGCGCACGTCGGAGGCCACCGTCTCCGGGTTGAACGGCTGGCCGGGCTTCGTGGCCACCCGCGCCTTGATCGCGTTCGCCTCGATGCGGCGGTTGCCGCGCACCTGCACGTCCGCCACGACGTCGCCCGGCTTCTCGAGCGGGGTCGCGGGGATGAGCCGCTCGCTCGGGACGAGCCGGTAGATCACGACGACGCCCTGCGGGCCGCGCTCGGTGTCGACGTCGGCGGCCGCGATGCCCGGCACCTCGCGCAGCGTGCGCAAATCCTCGCGCGCCGCGGAGCTCTCGTAGGAGGCGCCGCGCCGCAGGCGCAGGCGCTGCGGCAGCTCGGCGGCGAGCTCCTCCGAGACGCCCTCGATGCGGACCTCGGCGATCTGCCCCTGCGCCGGCGCGCCGCCGGCGACCTCGAGCACGCGGTCGGCGAGCTCGTTCACGCGGTCGAGCAGCTCGGGCTCGCCCTCGGCGGTGAAGACGAGCGTGCGGGTCGGGGCGCCGTCCTCCGCGGGGACGACCTTCACGTCGAGGCTGTAGCGCCCGGCGAGCTCGGTGAGGCTCCCCGCCACGACCTGGTCCGCGCGCACGTCGCGCGCGATGCGTCGCACGGTCGCGTCGGTGCGCTCACCGGCGTGGGCGACGACGCTCTCGCGCACGGCCGATGCCTCGAGCACCTGCACGCGCCCGCTGGCTTCGAGCCGCGTGGTGAGCAGGTCGGCGAGCGACTGCTCGAGGTAGTCCTGCGGCCGGGCGCTGAAGACCTGGAACGGAAGGACCGCGATGCGCGCCTGCGCGCGCTCGGGCGTCGGCTCGGCCTGCGCCACAGCCATCGGCGCGTGCGGCTCCGCGCCACCCCGGCCGGCCGTCCCGACGAGCGCGAGCCCCACGCAGAGCGCGACGGCGACGCGTCGTCGTGTCGGCAACCCCAGCCCCTCCTGCGAACCCGCTGGCGCCCGGACGGGCGCGCCGTGCTGGCGGGGCCGGCGCCCCGCTCCGCGCCGCGCATTCTACGGGACGGCCGTCGCGGGGGCAAGCACCCCCTCGCCCGAAATATGCTGCTCGTTCGCTGGCTTAGGCCGGAGTCAGCACCTCGGCGGGGGGGCCCGCCGCGGCTGCGGGCGAGGTGTCCGCCGGCTGCAGGCGTCCGCCGACGAGGCGCACCGCGCGCCCGAGCCGGGCGGCGAACTCGCGGCTGTGGGTGACGACCACGAGCGCGGCGCCCCGCGTGCGGTTCAGCTCGAGCAGCAGCGAGGCGACGCGGGCGCCCGTCTCCGGGTCGAGATTCCCGGTCGGCTCGTCGGCGAGCACGAGCGCGGGGTCCAGCACCAGCGCGCGGGCCACCGCGACGCGCTGGCGCTCGCCGCCCGAGAGCTTTCCCACCGGGTGGTCGAGGCGGTCGCCGAGCCCCACCTCCTCCAGGATCGTGCGCGCGCGCGGGCCGATCTCGCTCGCGCCGAGCCCGCGCAGCAGCCCGGGCATCATCACGTTCTCCACGGCGCTGAACTCGGGCAGCAGGTGGTGGAACTGGAACACGAAGCCGAGCCGCTCGTTGCGGAAGCGCGCGAGCGCGTCGGGCGCCTCGGCCAGGACGTCGCGCCCCTCGAAGCGGATGCGGCCCGAGGTCGGATGGTCGAGCGTCCCGAGCAGGTGGAGCAGCGTCGACTTCCCGACGCCCGACTCGCCCAGGATCGCGAGCCGCTCGCCGCGCTCGACGCGCAGGTCGAGCCCGCGCAGCACCTCGATCGTGCGGTCCCCGGTCGAGAAGACCTTGCCGAGCGCTTCGACCTCGAGCAGCGGCGGCGCGGACGTCGCGGCGGCGGCCACGGCCTACTCGTACCGGAGCGCTTCGGCGGGGTCGAGCCGCGCGCCGTGCCGGCTGGGGAGCAACGTGGCGCCGAGCGCGAGCACCATCGCGATCCCGACGACGACGGCGACCTGCAGCGGGTCGATCTCCCAGGGCAGCGTCGAGAACTGGTAGATGGTGGCCGGCAGCGTGTCGATCCCGGTGAGGAGCTCGATCTGCTGCTGCACCCAGGCGAGCTGCGTCGTGACGGCGATCCCCGCGACGACGCCGATCGCGGTGCCGAGCAGCCCGATCAGGGTCCCCTCGATGGCGAAGATGCGCTCGACGGCCGCGTCGCTCGCGCCCATGGTCTTCAGGATCGCGATGTCGCTCGTCTTCTCCATGATCATCATGACGAGCGTGACGACGATGGCGAACGCGGCGACGACCATGATCATCGTGAGGAGCACGAACATCATCACCCGCTCGGTCTTCAGCGCCTGGAAGAACGCCGGGAAGAAGTCCTTCCAGTCGCGCGTGAAGTACTCGCCGAACGCGAGCCGCTCCTGCACCGCTTCGGCGACCCGGCGCGAGCGGTAGAAGTCCGTCGTTCGGACCTCGATGCCGTTCACGACGTCGCCCGAGCGCCGGAAGTCCTGGGCCGCCGGCAGGCTCGTGTAGGCGTAGATCTCGTCGTACTGGAAGAAGCTCGACTCGAAGACGCCCGCCACGCGGAAGCGCTTGAGGCGCGGGCCCGGGCCGAGCGGCGTGGGCGGCCCGCCGAAGGGCGAGATCAACACCACGTCGTCGCCCGGCCGCAGCCCGAGCTGGTTCGCGATCTCGCTTCCGACGATGAGCCCGGGCTCGCTCCCGTTGCGCCCGGCCGCGTCCGCCCGCAGGGCGTCGAGCGCGTCCTCGGAGCCCGGCCGCAGGTCCTCGGCGAGGTCGGTGACGCGTGCGATCCGGTCGGGGTCGATCCCGCGCACGCGCACCGGCACGATCTCGCCGCGCGCGCCGCGCACCATGCCGTCTCCGTCCACGTACGGCGTGGCGCCGACGACGCCCTCGACGCCGTCGACCGCGGAGAGCACCGAGCGGTAGTCGCGGATCGGGCCGCCGGCGGCGTGGATCGTGAAGTGGGCGCGGTTTCCGATGATCTCCTCGCGCCAGGTGCGCTCGAACCCGTTCATCACGGAGAGCACGGTGATGATGAGCCAGACGCCGGCGGCGACGCCGGCGACGCAGATCGCCGTGATGACCGAGATGAACGTCTGGCGCCGCTTGGCGAAGAGGTAGCGGGTCGCGACGAACCACTCGACGCTGCCGCGCAGGTCCGCGATGCCGGCCGCGGCGAGCGGAAGGAGGCCGAGGAGCACCGCGGCGAGGAAGGCGGCGAGCAGCGCGAGGCCGAGCGCCGACACCGTCGCGTTCGGCTCCGAGAGCAGGAGCGGGAGCAGCGCCCCCACTGCGAGCACGGCGCCGAGCGTCCACGCGAGGCGCTCGCCGTCGTCCGGCCGCGGGTCGCCCGCGCGCCGGCGGCGCCAGGCGAGGGCGGCGGCGATCCCGAGCGCCACCGCCGCGGGCAGGCTGGCGTAGCCGAGCGCGTCGACGCCGCCCACGAGGAGGCCGTAGCCCGCGCCGAGCCAGAGCGCCGCGCCGCGCGCCAGCGTCCGCGGCGAGACGGTGCGCAGCGCGAGCGCGACGAGCGCCTGCGCGGCCGCGGTCGCCCCGAGCGCGAGTGCGACCGTGCGCGCGAAGGCCCCGAGGCGCTCGCCGAGGGCGGCGACCTCGAGCTCCGGCCGGCTCGCGCCGAGGAGCAGGCCGGCGGCGAGGACCGCGACGAGCAGGCTCGCCCCCGCGATGGATGAGGGCCGGCGGGCGCGTCGCGCGAAGCGCTCGAGCACCACCACGGCGGAGCCCGCGAAGAGCAGCGTGAGGGCGCTGATGCCGAGCGCGAGCAGCACGAGGAACGAGAGGGCGACGGTGCCGCCCGCGGCCGCGAGCAGCTCGAGCAGGCGCTCGGCGGCGGTGGTCACGACCGCTCGGAGCGCATGTACGGGAACAGCAGGACCTCGCGCAGGTGCGGCGCGTCGGCCACCAGCATCACCACGCGGTCCACGCCCACCCCGAGCCCGCCCTTCGGCGGCATGCCGTGCTCGAGCGCGAGCAGGAAGTCCTCGTCCAGCGGATGCGCCTCCTCGTCCCCCGCGTCCCGCGCGCCGCGCTGCTCCTCGAAGCGCGCGCGCTGGTCGTCGGGGTCGTTCAGCTCGCTGAAGGCGT
>DATAGA010000116.1:0-10324 GCA_036257215.1 Myxococcota bacterium | reverse complement strand
CCGGCCCTGCTCGAGGATCACGACGTCGAGGCCACCGCGCGCGAGCTCGGCGGCGGCGACCGCGCCGCCCGCGCCCGAGCCGATCACGCAGACCTCGGCTCGCAGATCGAGCGGAGCGCTCGCCGCGGCGAGGTCGACGCTCACGGCGAGCCCCCGGCGCGCAGCAGCGGGCCGGCATAGCCGACGAGGCGCCAGCTCTCCTCCTGCGAATACCAGCCGTAGCAGGCGAGGCCCTTGAGCGCCTGGAAGCCCTGGCGGCGCAGCGCCAGGGAGCTCGTCATCCAGCCGCGCAGCGAAGCGTCCTGTGCCTCGGGCGGGAGCGCGCGGAAGCGCGCGAACGCGAAGTCGAACACGAGCGGGCCCCACTCGACGAGGCGCAGCAGCGCGGGCAGCGGGCGCGTGAGCTCGGGGTCGAGCGAGGTGCACAGCCGGTCGATCGCGAGCACCGCGCCGCTCTCGCGCACCGGCGGCGCGTCCGGCAGCCCGGTGTCCACGATGCGCTCGACGACCGCTGCGAGGACGTCCGCCTCGTCGGGAGCGAAGAAGCGCGCGCCCTCGGCGCCTTCCCGCGGCGGCGCCCCCGGCCCGCAGCCGAGCGCCGCGCCGGGCGCGACGCGCGCCAGCGCCGCGAGCGCGGCGCCGCTTCCGGCGAGCGCGAGGAAGCTGCGGCGGTCGATGCGGAGCCGCGCCGGGCTCACGAGGCCTCGGCGAGGCGGCGCAGCCGCGCGGGCAGGGCGTCGCGCGGCCAGGAGCCGGGCGCGCCGGCCTTGGGATCCACCGCGTTGAAGGTATGCCAGAACAGCACGGGTCCGCGCGGGAGCGCGCCCGCCCGCGCGCGCGCGAGGAGCTCGGCGAAGCACTTGGCCGAGTAGGTGAGGTCGAGTTCCAGCCCGGCCTCCGCGGCCACGGCGCGCGCCTCGCGCGCCGCGTCGGTCGCGGCGCCGTAGCCGGGCCCGACCTGCCCCGTCGCGAGCGGGAAGTCGGCCGCCGAGAAGCCGGGCGACCGCAGCGTCGGGTCGGCGCGGCGCAGGCGCCGCAGCGCGGCGCGCGCCGCGCGCGCCAGCGACGCGGGCGACGGCGGCAGGATGTCGGTCGCGAGGACGCCCACCACCTGCGAGCGCAGGCCGGCGAGGCGGAGCCCCGCGGCCAGCCCGGCCACCGTGCCGCCGCTTCCGACCGGCGCGAAGACGAGCGCCGGCTCGGGCAGGAGCCCCGCGTCGACCTGGTCGGCGAGCTCGCAGCCGGCGGAGACGAAGCCGAGATTGCCGGTCGCGCTCGAGCCGCCGGTCGGCACGAGGCGCGGGCGCTCGCCCCGCGCGAAGGAGCGGGCGAGCGCCGCCGCCGTGCGCACGACGGCGCCGCGGACGTTGCGCGCGTCGACCACGTCGGCGCCGTACGCGGCGAAGAGCCGCAGCGACTCGCGCACGTCGTCCGTGACCGGTTGGTCGACGAGGACGAGCGTCGTCGCCAGCCCGCACGCGCGCGCGTAGATCGCCGTCGCGAGGCCGTGGTGCGTACCGAGCCCGCCGGTCGTCACCACCCTGCGGGCGCGCCGCTCGAGCGCGTCGCCGAGGACGAACTCGAGCTTGCGCGGCTTGTTGCCGCCGTAGAGCGGCGCGCAGCGCTCGTCGCGCTTCACGAACAGGTCGGGCACGCCCGCGACGGGCAGCTGGACCACCGGGGTCGGACCCGAGAGGAACGGCCGGTGGGCGATGCGCTCGCGGAGCGCCGGGAAGCGGCGAAAGAGGGCGGGCTCTCCCACGCCCCGGGATTCGCACGGAAGCCCGACACCCGCAACGCGCGCGATTGACATTTCCCGCGGGGGGCCTGTACCTTCGACCCGCTTCCCGTCGGCAGCGGGTTGGAACAAGGGGGCGCCCCGCCATGGCCATCCTGGAGCCGCTCGACCCCGGAGCGGGCGAGCGCCGCCGCTACCGCCTTCACAGCCCTGCGACGCTCGCGCCGATCGGCGAGCTCGAAGCGAAGAACGCGGCCGACGTGCGCGCTGCGCTCGACGTCGCGCGCAAGGCACAGCGCGACTGGGGTGCGCTCGCGATCGACGAGCGGGCCCGCGTGCTGCGGCGGGCGGTGCGGGTACTGCTCGCGCGCGCGGCCGAGTTCGTCGAGGTGATCCGGCGCGAGACCGGCAAGCCCGAGGCGGAGGCGCTCGGCGTCGAGGTGCTCGCCGCCTGCGACGCGCTCTCCTACTACGCGCGGCGGGCGCGCCGCATCCTGGCCGACCGCACGGTGCCCGTCCACCTCATGAAGACGAAGAAGCTGCGCATCGCGTACCGCCCGCTCGGGGTGGTCGGGATCGTGACGCCCTGGAACTTCCCGTTCCTGCTCTCGCTCAACCCGAGCGCGCAGGCGCTGGTCGCGGGCAACGCGGTGCTGCTCAAGCCCTCCGAGGCGACGCCCCAGTCGGGCCAGCTCGTGGAAGAGCTCTTCCGCGCCGCGGGCCTCCCGGACGGCCTGCTCCAGTGCCTTCCGGGCGACGGCGAGACGGGGCGTGCCCTGGTCGAGGCGGGCTGCGACAAGATCTCCTTCACCGGCAGCGTCGCCACGGGGCGGCGGGTGGCCGAGGCGTGCGGGCGCCAGCTGATCCCCTGCACGCTCGAGCTCGGCGGCAAGGACCCGATGATCGTCTGCGCCGACGCCGACCTCGAGCGCGCCGCGGCGGGCGCCGTCTACGGCGCGTTCGCCAACGCCGGCCAGGTGTGCGTCTCCACGGAGCGGGTCTACGTGGTCGACGCCGTGGCGGACGAGTTCGTGCGCCGCGTCGTCGCGAAGACCGGCGAGCTGCGCCAGGGCGCCGGGGGCGAGGCCGACGTCGGCCCGATGATCCTCCCCACCCAGCTCGACGTCGTCGACCGCCACGTGCAGGACGCCGTCGCGCGCGGCGCGCGCGTCCTGGCCGGGGGGCGGCGCAACCCGGAGGCGCAGGGCCTCTTCTACGAGCCGACGGTGCTGGTCGACGTCGACCACGACATGGCCGTGATGCGCGAGGAGACGTTCGGCCCCGTGCTCCCGATCATGCGAGTGCGCGACGAGGACGAGGCGCTCCGCCTGGCCAACGACACCCGCTACGGGCTCAACGCGAACGTGTGGACCCGCGACAAGCGCCGCGGCGTCGAGCTGGCCAAGCAGATCCAGTCGGGCTCCGCCGTGGTGAACGACTGCATGGTCACGTACGGGCTGACGGAGTCGCCGTTCGGCGGGCGCAAGGAGAGCGGCATCGGCCAGGTGAACGGCGAGATCGGGCTGCGCAGCTACTGCCACGCGCAGTCGATCACGATCGATCGCTTCGGCGGCAAGAGCGAGGTGCTCTGGTTCCCGTACACGGCGCGGAAGACCCGCATGATGCAGCGGGTGATGCGCTTCCTGTGGGGCACGCCCATCGGGCGTCTCCTCTCCTAGGTTCGAGGGCACGCGGGGCGTGCGAGAGCGGAGAAGGGAATGATCGAGTCGATCCTGATCGCGACCGATGGATCGGACGCCGCCAGCGCCGCCGAGCGTTTCGGCGTCGCCCTCGCGGCCCGCTTGCGCGCGCGCGTGCACGGCTTGACCGTGATCGAGGACCGGGTGACGCAGGGTCTGCGCGCCGAGAGCCTCGGCGTCCCAGCGCCGAACACGGACGGCGTCGAGGGCTTCTTGCGGGCGCGCGCCGAGGGCGTCACGCGCCGGCTCGGCGAGCTCGCGCGCCAGAACGGGCTCGAGTGCAAGGTCGAGACCCTGCGCGGGATCGCCGACGACCGGATCGTCGAGCGCAGCCAGTCGGCCGCCGCCGACCTGGTCGTGCTCGGCCGCGACGGCCAGGACGCCAAGTTCCGCACGGCGCTCATCGGCTCGACGGTGGACGGCGTGCTGCGCAAGACGACCAAGCCCGCGCTCGTCGTCCCCGTCGGCGCCGAGCTCGGCGGTCCGTTCGTGCTCGGCTTCGACGGCTCGCCCGGCTCGCGCATCGCCGCCAAGCTCGCCGTCGAGCTCGCCGGGCGTCTCGAGCAGGCGATCCACTGCTTCGTCGACTCGAAGGACAAGGGCCGCGCCGTGGCGCGTTTCGACGAGGTGCGCCGGCTCGTGGGCACGATCTCGGTCCCGGTGCGCGAGGCGTCGTCCACGCTCGGGCGACCCGACGTGAAGCTCGTCGACACCGCGCGCGCGGCCCGCGCAGGGCTCATCGTGATGGGCGCGTTCGGCCGCAACCGGATCAACGAGTACTTCCTCGGGAGCAACGCCGCCGCGGTGACCCGCTCGTCGCCGGTCGCCGTCCTGCTCGCCCGCTAGTGGCGCGACCCATGACTTCCTTGCGCGTGCCGTACTCGCCGGAACGGGATAGCCGCGGTCCCGCCGGCTGCGCCGGCGGGTTCCGCGGCTAGCCGGGGAACCGCGGGCGGTGAGCACCGGCCGGGGGCCGCGCCTTCGCCTCGGCGAGCTCGCCGAGCGCCTCGGCGGGCGCGCGGTCGAGGGCGACGCGGCGCTCGAGCTCGCCGGGGTCGCCTCCCTCGAGGACGGTGGGCCCGCGGATCTCGGCTTCGTGCGCAGCGCGCGGCACGCGGACGCGCTCGCGAAGAGCCGCGTCGGGGCCGTGATCGCGCCGCCCGACGTCCCGACCGGCGGGCGTCCCACCATCCGCTCGGCCGCGCCCAACCTCGACATCGCCCGCGCCGCACGGCTGCTCGCGCCGGAGGCGCGCCCCGCGCCGGGCATCCACCCGCGCGCCGTCGTGGACGCCTCGGCGCAGGTCGATGCGAGCGCGTACGTCGGCCCGTGCGCGGTCGTCGGCGCGCGCAGCCGCGTCGGACCGCGCGCCGTGATCCATGCGAACGCGACGCTCTACGAGGACGTCCGCGTCGGCGCGGACTGCGTGATCCACGCCGGCGCCGTGCTCCGCGAGCGCACGGTGCTCGGGGAGCGCGTGATCCTCCAGCCCGGCGCCGTGCTCGGCGCGGACGGCTTCGGCTACGAGTTCGACGAGGTGGGCCGGCTCGAGAAGGTGCCGCAGCTCGGCATCGTCGTCGTGGAGGACGACGCCGAGATCGGCGCCCTCGCCGCGGTGGACCGCGCGCGCTTCGGCACGACGCGAGTCGGCCGCGGGGTCAAGATCGACGACCTCGTCATGATCGGGCACAACTGTACGATCGGGGACGGGAGTGCGATCGTGGCGCAGTCGGGGCTCGCAGGCGGGAGCGTCGTCGGCAAGCGGGTGTTCCTCATGGCGCAGACCGGCGTCGGGAACCAGGCCACCCTCGGCGATGGCGCGTTCGTCGGCGCGCGGGGCGGCGTGATCCAGGACCTCGCGCCGGGGAGCCGGGTGTACGGCTTCCCCGCGGTGCCCGAGCGGGCCTGGCACCGCGCGATGCTGCTGCTCTACCGGCTGCCCGAGCTCGCGCGGCGGCTGCGGCGTCTCGAGCGGCGCGCCGGGATCGCGTCCGCGCCCGGCGAGGAGCCGTGACCCCGCGCGGCGAGGGACCGCGCGGCGGCCGCGGCTCACAGGCCGGGCGCGGCGGCGGCGCGCGCGGCGCCGACGACGCGTTGCCCCCGCTCGGTCTGCTGCGCCTGCGCTTCCACGCGTGCGAGGGAGAGCCGCGCGCGCTCGGCCGGCTCCTGCGCGCGCTGGCCGCCGACCGGCGACCCGGCGCGCGCGTGCTCGCCGCGCTCGTGGAGCGCCGGCTGACCGATCACCGCCGCGAGCGCCGCCGCGTCGCCGCGCTCTTCGCGCTTCGGCGCGCGCTCTTCCGCGACGGCGCGCGCGCCGTGGCCGGCGTCGACGAGGTCGGCATGGGCCCCCTCGCCGGGCCCGTCGTCGCGTGCGCGGTCGTGCTGCCGGAGCGCGTGCACCTGCCCGGCCTCGACGACTCGAAGCGCCTCGTCAGCGCCGAGCGAGAGCGCCTCGCGGCCGCCATCCGCGCCTCGGCCGTCTCGGTCGGCGTCGCGGAGGTCTGGCCCGAGGAGATCGACCGCCGCAACATCTACCGGGCCGGCCTCGAGGCGATGCGCCGCGCGGTCGCCGCGCTCGCCGTCGCGCCGGACCACGTGCTGGTCGACGCCCGCACGATCCCCGACCTCGCCGTGGCGCAGACCGCCCTCGTCGGCGGCGACGCGCGCGACGGCTCGATCGCCGCGGCCTCGATCGTCGCCAAGGTGCACCGCGACGCCCTGATGCTGCAGCTCGACGCGGAGTACCCGGGCTACGGCTTCGCGCAGCACAAGGGCTATGCGACGGCGTCTCATCTGCGCATCCTGCGCCGGCGTGGACCGAGCCCGATCCACCGGCGCTCCTTCACGCCGGTGTCGCAGCCGGACCTCTTCGCCGCGCTGAGCGACGCCGAGGCGGAGGCCGCGCTCTTCCCTGGTCCGCGCGCGTGAGCCCCGACTTCGGCGCGCTCGGCGCCGGCGCTGCGCCGGCGCAGGAACTGCGCGGACCGCGGCCCGACGGCGCGCGGCCCGCGCGACGCGCGCTCTTCGCGGCTCCCGAGGACTTCGAGGTCGAGGAGCTCGCGCTCTACGAGCCGAGCGGCGACGGCGCGCACACCTTCGTCCTCGTCGAGAAGCGGCTCCGCACGACGGAGGAGGTGGCGCGCGTCCTCGCGCGCGCCGCCGGCGTGCGGCCCGGGGACGTCGGCTACGCCGGGCGCAAGGACCGCTTCGCCATCGCGCGGCAGTGGCTCTCGGTGCCGGGCCTCGCGCCCGACGCCGCGCTCGCGCTCGAGGCGCCGGGCGTGCGCGTGCTCGACGCGCGCCGCCACCCGCACAAGCTGCGCACGGGCCAGCTGCGCGGGAACCGCTTCCGCCTGCGGCTCTCGGGGCTCGCGCCCGAAGCGCTCGCGGCGCTGCCCGCGCGCGCCGCGGCGCTGTACGAGCGCGGCCTGCCGAACCGCTTCGGCGCGCAGCGCTACGGCGCGGACGGCGCGAACGCGGAGCGCGCGGCCGCGCGCCTCGCGGGCGACGGCAGCTGGCCGCGCGACCGGCGCGAGGCGCGCTTCCTCCTCTCCGCGCTCCAGGCCGCGGTGTTCGACGACGTGCTCGCGCGGCGCCCGCTGCCCCTGCATCGGCTCGAGACCGGCGACGTCGCCATGGTGTGCGCGAGCGGCGGTGCGTTCCTCGTCGAGGACGCGGCCAGCGAGCAGCCGCGCGCCGACCGCTTCGAGATCAGCCCGACCGGACCCATCTTCGGCACGCGCACGAGCGAGGCGCAGGGCGCGCCCGGCGCGCGGGAGCGCGAGTCGCTGGCGCGCTTCGGCATCGACCTCGCGCGCTTCCGGCCGCCGCGCGGGCTGCGCGCCCGCGGCGCGCGGCGCCCGCTCCGGGTGCGGCCCGAAGGCCTCGCCGTCGAGAGCGTCGGCCCGGACGCCGCCCTGATCTCGGTCGCGCTCCCGCCCGGGACCTACGCGACGGTCCTCGTCGAGGCGCTGCTCGAGGGGGCCGGCTCATCGGGTGACAGGGAATCGCAGGCCGCGGTACCCTAGGCGCGCGACCCACAACTCTTGCGGGAGCCTTCTCCACGGAACCGGATCGCCGACCGAGCCGGCTGCGCCGGCGCCCGTCGGCGAGCGAGTCGCGACCCGACACCGAGGGCCATTCCTCCATGAACATTGCCAAGGACATCACCGAGCTCATCGGGCGGACCCCGCTCGTGCGGCTGAACCGCGTCGCCGCCGGTCTTCCGGCCGGGACGCAGGTGCTCGCGAAGCTGGAGAGCCACAACCCGGGCGCGAGCGTCAAGGACCGGATCGGTCTCTCCATGATCGAAGCCGCCGAGCGCGACGGCCTGATCAAGCCCGGCAAGACCGTCATCGTCGAGCCGACGAGCGGCAATACGGGGATCGCGCTCGCGTTGGTCGCCGCCGTGAAGGGCTACCGCTGCATCCTGACCATGCCCGACACGATGAGCGTCGAGCGCCGCATCACGCTGCGCGCCTTCGGCGCGAAGCTCGTCCTCACGGAGGGCGCCAAGCGCATGCAGGGCGCCATCGACAAGGCGAACGAGATCTGCGCGGAGCTGCCGGACGCGTTCATGCCGCAGCAGTTCCGCAATCCGGCCAACCCCGAGGTCCACCGCAAGACCACGGCCGAGGAGCTCTGGAAGGACACCGACGGCAAGATCGACGCGCTCGTCGCGGGCGTCGGCACCGGCGGCACGATCACGGGCGTCTCGCAGGTGGTCAAGCCGCGCAGGCCGACGTTCCGGGCGATCGCGGTCGAGCCCGAGAACAGCCCGGTCCTCTCGGGCGGCTCGCCGGGGCCGCACAAGATCCAGGGCATCGGCGCCGGCTTCGTGCCCGACGTCCTGGACCAGAAGCTCGTCGACGAGGTGATCACCGTCAGCGATCAGGTCGCCTTCGAGACGGCTCGCCGGCTCGCCAAGGAGGAAGGGATCCTCTGCGGCATCTCCTCCGGCGCCAACGTGTGGGCGGCACTCCAGGTGGCGAAGCGCTCGGAGAACGCGGGGAAGATGATCGTCGCGATCATCCCGAGCTTCGGCGAGCGCTACCTCAACACGGACCTGTTCGCCCCCTACCGCTACGAGGGCAGTGACCCGATCGACGACTGACGCGGACGTGGCGGAGGCGGGCGAGAGCGCCCGCACCCGCGACGAGAAGAAAGCGCTCCAGCGCAGGCACATCCTGGATGCGGCGCGCGAGGTGTTCTTCCGCGACGGCTTCGTCGAGGCCAACCTGGACGAGGTCGCGCAGCGCGCCGGGGTCGCGAAGGGCACGCTCTACCGGTACTTCGAGAACAAGGGCGATCTCTACGTCGCCGTGCTCTCGCAGAACGGAGCGCTCTTCGAGCAGCGCATGCGCGAGGCCGTCGCGGGCGGCGCGGACCCGGCCGACGCGATCCGCCGGCTCGGGCGCTTCTATCGCGAGCACTGGATCGCGCACCCGGAGTACTTCCGCATCTTCTGGGCGATCGAGAACCAGGAGGTGATCGGCGCGCTCCCGGCCGCCGTCGTCGCGGAGGTCACGAAGCTCTGGGAGGAGTGCCTGCGCGTCCTCTCGGACGTCGTCCGCGCCGGCGTCGAGCGGGGCGACTTCCGACCCTGCGACGAGTGGCTGATGGCGCACGTGCTCTGGACCGCCGCGAACGGCGTGCTCCAGGGCGAGCTCACGGCGGCGCGCCGGGCGACGCTGCGCGGCCGCGCGCCCGAGCAGGTCTTCGCCGCGATGGTCGAGCTCCTGCTGCAGGGCCTCGCGGCGCGCTAGCCGCACGGCGGCGAGCGCAGGCGCTGGAGAGCTCGGCTTCAGTAACCGCTCGAGCGCTCCTAGCGGAGTCGTTGGGCGACCGCCGGCGGGAGCTCGCCCTTGCGGAAGAGCGTCGCCCCGTCCGGCGAGACGACGAGCTCGAAGTCGGTCCGCTGCCACGCGACCTTCCCACCCGGACGCTGCGTCGGAACGGCTCCAGACCACTCCAGCAGGACGGCTCGAGAGAATCGAGAGTCGTGAGCAAAGCCGCGTGAGTCCTCCGATTGCTCCGCGGTCCCGGTGGAGCCCTCGTCGAACCCATCTACCGGAGGTCTCACCCAGCGCGGGAACCGAGGCAGCTCGAAGAGCGCGTGCCGCGCCGGGTCGAGGCAGTCGAGCATCGCAACGTAGAGGGCGTCGTGCTGGCAGCGCCTGCCGGAGACGCACTCCCCTTCACCCGCTACCAGGACGCTTCGGGCCCGCAGCTCGGGAGGGACCCCGCATGGAGGCCCCGACCCCGTGTTCCGCGCAGGTCGTGTAGGCGAGGATCGCGTCGCCCGAGACGCCCCCCCGCAGGTCCGGCTCTCGTTTCGACGGGATCAGATGGAGCCAGACCGGCACGACGAGATCCGGGCTGCAGCGGCGATGAACGAGGTAGGAGGACGCGGTGGCCAGGATCCAGGCGCTCTCGGGGTCGACCCGAGCCCTTTCCAGCGCGAGCGGCGTTCGTACGTCCGAGACGGGGGGCCCGGTGCACGCGAGCACCGATGCCACGAGCAGGGCGCGCGAACTACCGTGAAGACGCGTGGAGCGCCCCCCCCTTCCAAACCGTCGTAGTCACCGACGTGCCGGCGGCGCGGGCGATCCCGAAGACGCGCGGGCTCGCCGCTGCGCCCGCAGCCCCGGAACCTCGCTCCGGTCGAGCAGGCCGTGACGTCGCCAGCCCACGCGGAGGAGCCACGTCCGCGCGCGCGCGATCGGAGCCGGCGACGGGGCCGATGCGACGACGCCCTCGCGCCACCCGTGGAACCAACGTCCAGACGAAGCCGCATCGACGCTGCTACTGCGCGGAGCGCGCGCGCCGAGGTGCTTGCGCGCGTTGTTGAGCACGTAGCTCAGGGCGTTCCGCACCTCGCGCGGCG
>DATAGA010000061.1:0-2111 GCA_036257215.1 Myxococcota bacterium | reverse complement strand
CGAGGGGACGCGCGCGGGAGAGCGCCGGTGCCGCGAGGGCGAAGACGAGCGCGAGCCAGGGCGCCGCGGAGCCGAGGGCGATCGGCAGCCAGATCGCGAGCGCGGAGGGCAGGCCCAGCTCGAAGTGCCCCGTCAACGTCGGGACGAGCCACGCGACGACCGCGCCCGTCGCGGTCGCGCCGAACGCGAAGGCGAGGCCCGCGGCAGCGCGCGCGCTCGCGCCGCGCAGCGCGAGCGCGAAGGGGACGAGCGCCACCCAGGCCAGCGGCGCCAGACCGAAGGGCGGAAAGAGCGCCCCGTACAGCAGGCCCGAGACGACGGCGCCCGCGATCCGGACCCTCTCGCCCACGCTGCCTGCGATCGGACGCCCCGCGCGCCGGCTTGAGCGCCCCCGCCGATCGGTCGATTGCCCCGTCATGGCGCCCCGTCGCGACCCGCTCCTGCTCCTTGCTGGAGCGATCCTCTGCGCCATCGCGGTCGCCGGCGCCGCGAGCTCGCTCGGCTGGGTCGGGCGGCCCTTCCCGGGTTTCCTGCTGCTCGCGAACCGCGTCGTGGCGTCGGCCGGCCTGGCGCACTGGCCCGCCGTTCGCGGCGGCGCGATCTACCAGCACCAGGTCGTAGCCGCCGACGGCCGGCCCCTCGCGGACGCGGCGGCGCTCGCGAGGCAGGTCGCGGAGCGGCGGGCGGGGACGCCGATCCGCTACCGGCTCGCGGGCCACGGGCGCGACGAGGAGCGCACGATCGAGACGCGCCTCTTCGGCTGGCGCGACTACCTGCCGCTCTTCGGCTCGTACCTCGTCTGCGGGATCGGCCTCGCCACCGTCGCGTTCGCGATCCGCTTCCTCGGCCGCCGCGACGCGCCGGCCCACGGCGCCTCGCTCACGCTCGGGATCGTCTCGATCTGGGCCCTCACGGCCCTCGACCTCTACGGCCCGTACCGTTTCTTTCGCATCCACGTCCTGGCCGAGTGCCTGCTCTTCGCGGGCGCGCTCCACTTCGCGCTGGTGTTCCCGTTTCCGCGGGCGGCGGCGCTCCGCCACCGCTGGCTCCCGTGGGCGCCGTACGCGCTCGGCGGTGCGCTGGCCGCGGTCGCAGAGGTCGGGCTCTACGACCCGGCGATCTACACCGCCACGCATCGGCTGGCGATCGCGTCCTTCGGGATCGGGCTCGTGCTGCTCCTCGCCTTGCAGCTCGACTGCTGGTTCCGCCCGCCGAGCTTCGAGGCGCGCCAGCGGGTGAAGGTGCTGGCGATCGGGATCGGCCTCGCGGTGGCGCCCCAGGTGCTGCTGAGCCTGGGCTCCGCGGCGACGGGCGGGCGCGCGTCCGAGAACGCGATGGGCTGGAGCGGCGTGTTCTTCCCGCTGGCGATCGGCTACGCCGTGCTCCGCCAGGACCTCCTCGAGGTCGACGCCTTCCTGCGCCGCTCGCTCAACTACGCGCTCCTCTCCGGGTTCGTCGCCCTCGGCTACGGCGGCACGGTGGTGAGCTTCGAGAGCTGGCTGCGCGACGCCGGGCCGCTCGTGCGCTTCGCGCCGGCGTTCGTCGTCGCGGGCCTCTCGGCGGTGGTGCTGCTCCCGCTGCGCGACCGGCTGCAGGCCCTCGTCGACCGCACCTTCTTCCGCTCCGCCTACGACTTCCGGCGCCTGGTCGAGACGACGGCGGCACGGCTGGCCGCGGCGACGGCGCTCGAGCCGATCGTCGCGGAGGTGCGGGGCACCGTCTCGGAGGCCCTGCGACCCGAGTCGGTGGAGCTGCTGGTGCGGCGGCTCGACGAGACGGAGGTGGATCCGGACGACGCGTCGCGCATCGCCCCCGAGGCGCGCGACGCCGTCGCGCGGGCGCGGCGCATCGGCCGGCCGCAGGACCTGGCCGGCCACGGGCTCGCCGTGCCGTTCCTCGTCGAGGGCCGGCTCGTCGCGGTGCTCCGTCTCGGCCGGCGGCTCTCCGGCCGCTTCTACGGGGGCGACGACCGCGCGCTGCTCCAGACCCTCGCCAACCAGGGCGCGGTGGCACTGGAGAACGCCCTCGCCTGGGAGGAGCTGCGCGCGCTGAACCGCGACCTCGAGCAGAAGGTGGACGAGCGCACCGCCGCGTTGCGCGCCGCGATGAGC
>DATAGA010000626.1:0-2898 GCA_036257215.1 Myxococcota bacterium | reverse complement strand
CGAGGGGCCCGCGCCCTCCAGCCCCCAGCCCCAGAAGCTGCGCTGCGGCCCGCTCACCGGGCGATCGACACCGGCAGCGTCACCGGCCTCCGGAAGAGCCCCGAGGGCTCGAACTGCATCTCCTCCTTCAGCCAGCGCGAGCCGGGCGGCAGGAAGCCGAGCATCGCCTCGACCATGCAGCCCATCTCCTGGCGCGCGAGGTTCGCGCCGAGGCAGTAGTGCGGCCCGTTCCCGAAGGTGACGAGGTCCTTCACGTCGCGCCGGACGTCGAAGCGGTCGGGATCGTCGTAGACGGCGGGATCTCGGCCCGCGCCGCCGAAGGAGAGCAGCATCATCTGACCCTTGCGGATCTGCTTGCCGCGCAGCTCGAAGTCGCGCACGGCGTAGCGCGGCAGCCCGGCCGGGCCGCCGAAGCTGAAGCGCAGGATCTCCGAGATCGCGTTCGGAATCAGCGCGGGCTCGCGGCGCAGCTCCTCCATCTGATCCGGATGATCGAGCAGCGTCATCGCGGCGATCATCCCACCGATCGACGTGGTCTCGCTGCCGGCGCCGATCAGCCCCGTGATCGTCATGACGATCTGGTCGTCGGAGAGGCGGTCGCCGCGGTCCTGGGCGCGGATCAGGTCGGAGACGAGGTCCTCGCCGAGCGAGCTGCGCCGCTCCTTCGCCAGCCGGCGCACCCAGTCGGCGATCGCGACGAACGCTTCCTCGCCGCGCTGCTTCGACGCCTCGTCCGAGAACGAGAAGAAACCGCGGATCGTGCTCTGGGCCAGCTCGCGGAAGCGGCGCTCGTCGTCCCCTGCGGGCGGAATGCCGGTGATGCGGCTGATCACCGCGTTCGGGATCGGGTTGGCGAAGGTCTCCATCAGGTCGACGACGCCGCGCGCCTCGCGCAGCGGCGCGGCGAAGCGCTCGACCGTCTCGCGCACCTGGGCCTCGTAGCGCTTCACCGCACGCGGGGTGAGCGCGACCGAGAAGAGCTTGCGCAGGCGCGCGTGCTCCTCCGCCGGCAGCGAGAAGAAGCCGTTGTCCTCGACCCAGCGCATGAAGGTGCCTTCCGGCCGGGGCACGAAGTGCTCCCAGACGCGGCGGTCCGGCGTGGCGTTCTCCGGGTCGTTGAAGAGCCGCTTCACGTCGTCGTGGCGTAGGACGAGCCAGAAGCCGAGCGGCACCCAGTGCACCGGGTCCTCGGCGCGCAGCCTCGCGAGCGTCGGGTAGGGGTCCTCCATGAAGCCCGGGGCGAGGAACGGGGAGGCGGGCGCCTCCTGCGCGGCGGCGGCCATGGAGTTGCTCCTCGGGGGCGCGATGGCGGGAAGCTACCGCGCCGCGCCGCGGGGCGCTGGCGAAACGCAGGACTCGCGCATGCGGCTCAGCGCCGCGGGGCGAGCGCCTCGAGGATGCGCTCGTCGGGCACCGGCTTCCCGTCCGTGCGCAGGGGCTGGATGCAGACGTGGTCCGCGCCTGCGTCGTGGTGCGCCTTCACCCGCGCCGCGATCGCCTTCTCGTCGCCCCACGCGACGATCGCGTCCACCAGCCGGTCGCTCCCGCCGTTTGCGAAGTCGTCCTGCGTGTAGCCGAGCCAGAGCAGGTTGTTCTGGTAGTTCGGAAGCCCGAGGTAGATCTGCATCGCCGCGCGGGCGGCGGCGCGGGCCTTCCCCGGGTCGGTCTCGAGGAGGACCATCTGCTCCGGCAGGAGCAGCGGCCCGGCGCCGAGGATCTCGCGCGCGCGCCGCGTGTGCTCCGGCGGCACGAAGTACGGGTGTGCCCCCCGCGTCTTCGCGGCCGCGAGCGCCAGCATGCGCGGCCGCAGCGCGGCGATCACGACCGGCGGCTCCTCGGCAGGCTTCGGGCCCACGTACATCGCCTTCTGCATCCCGTCGAGGTAGGTGGACATCGTCGGGACCGGCTTCTCGTAGGCGTGGCCGCGGACGCCGGTCACGAGGTGCGCGTGGGACACGCCGAGGCCGACGGAGATGCGCCCGGGCGCGAGCTCGCCGAGGGTCATCTGGATCGCGCGCATGGTCATGGCGTCGCGCGCGTAGATGTTCGCGATGCCCGTGCAGAACCCGATGCCTTCCGTGCGCGCTGCGAGCCAGGCGATCAGGGCGAAGGGGTCGCGGCCGACCGCCTCGGGCAACCAGAGGGTCTCGTAGCCGAGCCGCGCGATCCGCTGCGCGAAGGCGACGGCCTCGTCGCCCGGGAGCCCGTCGAGCCACGTCCACACGCCGAGTCGGCCGAAGTCCATCCGCGCCTCCTGTCGGCGAGCGTATCAGAGGAGAGCTCACCGCTCCGCGTCCCGGCGGCGAGCGCCGCGGCTCGCGCCGGGCCATGCTCCGCGCTCGATGTCGGAGCCCGAGCCGCGCTCTCGCTACTTCGTCTCGCAGCGCCTGCGCCTCCACGCCGTCGACTGGGGGAACGACGCGGCGCCGCCGCTGCTCCTCGTGCACGGCGGACGCGACCACGCGCGCGCTTTCGATCACGTGGCGCGCGCCCTTCGCGACGAATGGCACGTGGTGGTGCCGGACCTGCGCGGCCACGGCGAGAGCGAGTGGGCGGTCGGCGGCAGCTACGCGATGGCGGAGCTCGTGCTCGACCTCGAGGCCCTGGTCGACGAGCTCCGCTCGGGGCCGGTCGTCCTCGTGGGTCACTCGCTCGGCGGCGCGGTCGTGCTCCACTACGCGGGCCTGCGTCCGGAGCGGGCGCGCAAAGTCGTGGCGATCGAGGGGCTCGGCGCGTCGCCGTCGATGCGGGCGGAGATGCTGGCGCGCAGCTTCCCGCAGCGGCTCGAGGGCTTCGTCGACGCGGTGCGCGACCTCGACGCGCGCGAGCCGCGTCGCTACGCGAGCCTCGACGCCGCCGCGGCGCGCATGCGCGAGCAGAACGGGTTCCTCTCCGAGG
>DATAGA010000599.1:0-1936 GCA_036257215.1 Myxococcota bacterium | reverse complement strand
GGAGGGGCGCGGCGGATCAGAAGATCCGGTCGTTCACGCGGCACTGGCTCACGTCGATCGCGCTGCGCACCTGCAGGTAGCCCGGCCAGCCGAAGAACGGGATGAAGCCGAGCCAGAACTTGCGAGGCGGAACCGTGTCGAAGAAGTCCCGGCTCCCCTTCAGGTACCACTCGCCGAGGCCCGGGTGCGCGGCCGAGAGCGCGATCGCCGGCGTCGTGTCGCGGCCGCCGCGGCACGTGCGCGCGTCGGCGGGGGCCGCGGCGAGCGCAAGCGCCGCGGCCAGCAGCCAGCCGAACGTGCGGAGCTTCATCGGAATCCCCCCTCCCGAGCGGGCGCGGCCTGCGCCCGGGCCGATTCTACGAGAAGTCCAGCCCGTCGTTCGGCTTGACTTTCTACCTGCGCGCAGGTAGACGGGGAGGCTACCAGCGGACCCAGGGGCGCCGCGCCGGGCGGCGTCCGGGGCGGTGAGACGCGCTCCGGGCCCGCGCAGCGCGCCGGTGCGGGCGTCCCCTCGGCGCAGGGGCGAAGCGGCGTGGAGTTCGGCCTCTTCTACGAGATCCCGGTGCCGAGGCCGTGGCACGAGCGCAGCGAGCTCGTCGCGTACCAGCAGTGCCTCGAGGCGGCGATCCTCGCCGACCGCGTCGGCTTCGAGAGCTTCTGGACCGTCGAGCACCACTTCCTCGAGGAGTTCTCCCACTGCTCCGCCCCCGGCGTCCTGTACGGCGCCGTGGCAGCGCGCACCGAGCGCATCCGCATCGGCCACGGCGTGCGGCTGCTGCCCTTCCCGTACAACCACCCGATCCGCGCGGCGGAGGCGGCGGCGGTGGTCGACCTCGTCTCGAACGGCCGCCTCGAGTTCGGCACGGGCCGCTCCGCGACGCGGATCGAGCTCGAGGCCTTCGGCATCCACCCCGACGACACGCGCTCGATGTGGGAGGAGGCGCTCCGGGTCGTCGTCGGGGCGTGGACCGAGGACGAGTTCGCCTGGGAGGGAAAGCACTTCCGCTTCCCCCGCCGCCGGGTCGTGCCGAAGCCGATCCAGCGCCCCCACCCGCCGCTCTGGGCCGCGACGACGAGCCCGCCGAGCCACGAGCTCGTGGGCCGGCTCGGCCTCGGCCTGCTCTCGTTCACGATCGGCGTCCCGCCCGAGGACCTCGCGCAGCGGATCGCGCTCTACCGCCGCGGCATCGCCGCCGCGAAGCCCGTCGGCCGCTTCGTGAACCCGCGGGCGGCGACGTTCACCATGGTGCACTGCGCGGACTCGACGGCCGAGGCGGTCGACGCCGCGCGCGAGGCGTTCGCCTGGTACGCGCAGACGGGCGTGAGGCAGATCCAGACGCTCGGGCAATGGCAGCAGGAGCTCGCGCAGAACTACGCGACCTACGACTACACGAAGGCCATCGCCGACATGGATCCGGGCTTCCTCACGTTCGACTACCTCGACAAGATCGGCGCCTGCCTCGTGGGCGACCCGGACCGCATCATCGCCACCGCGCGGCGCTACGAGGCGGCGGGCTGCGACCTCCTGCTCTGCCTGATGCAGCCCCACGCGATCCCGCACGAGCGCGTGCTGCGCTCCATCGAGCTCGTCGGCCACCACGTCATTCCGGAGTTCCGGAGCAAGGGCCGGAGCGGCGCGAGCCCGGGCGCGGCCGGCGCGAGCTGAAGCTCGCCCGCGGTGGCCGGCAAGACGCTGCGCCTCGACGGCCGCCGCGCCTTCGTGACGGGCGCGGCGGCGGGCATCGGCCGCGCCATCGCGCTGGCCCTCGCGCAGGCGGGCGCCGACGTCGCCGTCTGCGACCGCGACGAGGCGGGGCTCGGCTCGCTCGTGCGCGAGGTCGAGACGGGCGGCCGGCGCGCCGTCCCCGCCGTGCTCGACGTACGCGACGGCGAGGCCGTGCGCGCGTTCGCGGCCCGCGCGGCGAGCGCCCTCGGC
>DATAGA010000582.1:0-2475 GCA_036257215.1 Myxococcota bacterium | reverse complement strand
GTTTCATGCCGCGGCCGCCGCCGGGATGGAAGCGCTGATGACGGCGCACGTGCTGTTCCCCGCCCTGGAGCCCGAGCTGCCGGCGACGCTGTCGCGTCGCCTCCTGACCGGCGTCCTGCGCGAGGAGTGGAATTACGCCGGCGTCGTCGCCAGCGACGACCTCGGCATGCGCGCGGTCGCCGAGCGCTGGCCGATCGAGGAGCTCGTGGTCGAAGGCCTCCTCGCGGGCGTCGACGCCTTCCTGATTCGAGAGGACCGAAGCCGCCAGGAGGCGGCGCTCGCGGCCCTCGCGTCCGCCGCGGAGCGCCGCGCCGACGTGCGCGCGCGCGTCGACGAGAGCGCGGCGCGCGTCGCCCGCTTCAAGGCGCTGGCCGCCGTGCCGCTCCCGCTCGACGGCGAGGCTTTGCGCGCGCGTCTCGGCACGCCCGCGAGCCTCGCTCTCGCGGCGCGCCTCGCGGGCTCCGGCCCGGGGCGCGAGGCGGAGTCCGAAGTCGCCCGGGTCTAACCGCGCGCGGCGAACAGCTCCGCGTGTCGCTTCTCGATCCGCGGCCAGAGCGACGCGGCCTCGGGCAGGTCGAGGCCGAAGACGTCCGCGAGGACGGCGACGTACTCCTCGGCCGACTCGAGCTCGCGCTCGGCCACGCCGTCCGCGCGCACCGTGCGGAGCACCTTCCCGCGGAGCAGCTCGAGCTTCTCCGGGAAGTGGCGCTGGCACACCGCGTTCTGGACGAACGGAGAGAGCGGATTCGTCTGGAGCCAGCGGCACTTCTCCTCGAGCAGCTCGGACGGCGCGGGCTCGAGCCGGAAGTCGAAGGACGGCGCGGAGCCGTGCGGGTGGTTGTGCAGGCGCCACCAGCCGTCCTCCAGGGGCTCCATGCGGAAGTCCAGGAAGCGCTGGCGGAACGCGCCCGCCTCGACCGGCACGGGCTCGACGAAGCCGTCGCCGAAGCCGACGTCGGCGAGGTAGGGCCGCTCGAGGTCGACGCGCAGGACGAGGTGGTTGCCGACGGCGAAGTCGCCGAAGAGCGCCCGCGCCACCCCGCCTGCGACGCGCGTCACCGGGAAGCCGATCTCGCCGATCGCCCAGCCGAAGAGCCCGCACATCTCGTAGCACCAGCCGCCGCGGCGGCCCTCGACGATCTTGTCGTACACGCGCGGCAGCTCGAGGCTCACGGGGCGGCCGAGCTGCACGTCGAGGTTCTCGTACGGGATCGCGTCGAGGTGCGCGCGATGGAGCCGGCGCAGCGTGTCGAGGTCCACGCGGGGCGTCCCTCCGAAGCCGATCCTCGCGAGGTAGCGCTCGAGGTCCACGGTCGCGGAGCTTGCCACGTTCGCGCGGCGCGCCCCAACGCCGGCGTCCGATTGGCGGAACCTGCCTGCTTACAGCAGCCTCCCCGCCAGCATGCCGCCGCCCGATCCCGCCGACGCGACCGCCGCGGTCCCCTTCCCGGCGCGGGTCGAAGCGCGCGGCTTCGCCGGCCACCCGCCCGGGCTCACGACGCTCTTCCTGACCGAGCTGTGGGAGCGCTTCTCCTACTACGGCATGAAGGCGCTGCTCGTGCTGTTCATGGTGACGCCCGGCGCGGCGGGCGGGCTCGGCATGGACACGGCGCACGCGGCGCGGATCTACGGCAACTACACGATGGCCGTGTACCTCCTCGCGATCCCGGGCGGCTTCCTCGCGGATGCGCTGTTCGGCCTGCGCCGCGCGGTCCTCGTCGGCGGCGTGATCATCGCGCTCGGCCACTACACGCTCGCGGTGCCGTCGGTCCCCACCTTCTACGCCGGCCTCGCGCTCGTCGCGATCGGCACGGGGCTCCTCAAGCCCAACATCAGCGCACTCGTCGGCAGCCTCTACGGCTCAGGCGACGAGCGCCGCGACGCGGGCTTCTCGCTCTTCTACCTCGGCATCAACGTCGGCGCCTTCATCGCGCCGCTCGTGACCGGCTACCTCGCGCAGAGCGAGGGCTTCCGCGGGCGGCTCTCGGTCTGGGGGTTCGACCCGGCGCACTGCTGGCACTGGGGCTTCGCCGCGGCGGGCGTCGGCATGACGCTGGGCCTGCTCGTCTACGTGCTCCAGGGCGAGCGTCTGGCCCACGTGGGCGCGCGGCCCGCAGCGCGCCGCGTGCCGTGGCGCGGGCTCGGGCTCGTCGCGGCGGCGACGGCCGTCCTCGCGGCGTTCGCGCTCGTCTCCGACGTGCCGCGTTTCCAGTGGCTCCGGTTCGTCTTCGTGGCGGCGCCGATCGCGGTGGCGCTCGCGTTCGGCTTCAGGCGCGACGCGGAGTCGCGGCGCGTCGGCGCGATCGCCTTCTTCTTCTTCTTCTCGATGGTGTTCTGGGCGATCTTCGAGCAGGCCGGCTCGACGATCCAGCTCTTCGGCGACCGGCTGACCCGCACCGAGGTGTTCGGCGTCCCGTTCCCGTCCGCCTGGTACCAGTCGATCAACTCGCTCTTCGTGATCGCGCTCGCGCCGCT
>DATAGA010000084.1:0-1537 GCA_036257215.1 Myxococcota bacterium | reverse complement strand
AGAGCACGGTCCCGGTCTCGGCCACGTCGATCTCGCGGCCGTACTCGCGGATCTCGCGCTTCAGGATGTCGGTGATCTCTCCGGGCCTGATGTCCATGCTGCGGCTCTCCGCTCCGTGTCCGTGCGCCGGCGGCCGGGGCCGCGGCGCGGTTTATCCGATCGGCGCGCCTGCGCGCGCCGCTCTCAATCTCCCGCCAGGTTCTCGCGCAGCTGGCGCAGCTGCGTGCGCAGGCTGCCGTCGTAGACGACGTCGCCCACCTGGGCCACGAGCCCGCCGAGGAGCGTCGCGTCCAGCTCGACGGCCAGCTGCACGTCGCGTCCCACGCGCGCGGAGAGCGCGCGGCGCAGGCGCTCGCGCTGCTCGTCGCTGAGCTCCCCGGCTGATCGCACGGTGGCCCGCGTCTTCCCGGCGCGCTCGTCGGCCAGGCGGGCGTACTCGGCGCGGATCGCGTCGAATTGCACCAGCCGGCGGCGATCGATCACGTAGGAGAGGAACCTCTTCAGGAGCGGGCTCGCGCCGAGGCGGTCGGCGACGGCGCCGAGCACCGCGCGGCGCTGCGCGACCGGATAGAGCGGCTGCAGCAGGACGTCCGCGAGCTCGCGGTTTTCCGCGAGGAGCGCCGCGAGCCGGTCGAGCTGGGCGCGGATCGCGTCGAGCCGACCCCCCTCCTCGGCGAGCTGGAAGAGCGCGTTGGCGTAGCGGCGTGCCGCTGCGGTTCCCGCCACTAGGGAGCCCTTCTCGCGTGGGAGCCGGCGCCCTGCTCGATGCGCGCCACGAACTCGTCGACGAGGCGAGCGCGATCGGCGCTCTGCACCTGCTCGCGCAGCAGCTGCTCGGCGAGGTCCACGGCCGTATCCGCCACCTCGCCCTTGAGCCGCTTGCGCGCGCGCGCGAGCTCGCGCTCCAGCGCGCTCTTCGCGTCGCGCTCGATCCGCGCCGCCACGGCGCGCGCGTCGGCGAGGATGCGCTCGCGCTCGAGCTCGGCGCCCTCGCGCGCGAGGCGGCGGATGTCCGCGGCCTCCTCGTCGAGACGCGCCGCACGGGCGTTCCAGTCGGCGAGGCTCGCCCGCGCGTCCGCGAGGAGCTTCGCGGCGCTCGCGAGGTCGCTCTCGATGCGCGCGCGCCGGTCGGCGAGATAGGCGAGTGCGGGCTTGCGGGCGAGGTAGGTGAGCACGGCGACGAGGAGGAGCAGGTTCGCCCACTCCCAGAAGAAGTGGCTGCCGAGGCCGCCGCCGTGGCCTCCTTCGACGTCGGCTGCGAGGGCGGGCGCCGCGGCGAGCGCCGCCGCGACGACGGAGCCGAGACGCGTCACGACGCGCGTCATGCGAGGGGTCGTCGGGCGCGTCATGCGAGGGGCCGTCCGAGCACGCGCTCCGCGGCCGCGCGCGCGAGCTCGTGCGTGACGCGCTCGAGCTCGGCGCGCGCGCTCTCGACGGAGCTCGCGACGCGGGCACGGGCGGCCGCGACCTCGGCGTCGGCGGCGCGCCGCGCGTCCCCGGTGATGCGCGCCTGATCCTGACGCGTGCCGTCGAGCAG
>DATAGA010000566.1:0-3885 GCA_036257215.1 Myxococcota bacterium | reverse complement strand
TCGTGATCCCCGCCGGCTCCTCGCTCGCGATCGTCGGGCAGAACGGCGCCGGGAAGACGACGCTCGCGAAGCTCCTCTGCCGGCTCTACGACCCTCAGGCCGGCGCCATCGAGCTCGACGGCGTGGACCTGCGCGCCCTCGACGTCGATGCCTGGCGCGCGCGCGTGACCGCCGTCTTCCAGGACTTCGTCCGCTTCGAGCTCCCGCTGCGCGACAACGTGGCGCCCGACGCGTTGGGCGCGCCTCCGGGCGGCGCGCGGGACGCGGCGCTCGATGACGCCGTGCGCGCCGCGCTCGCGGAGGCCGGTGCGGCCGACCTCGCGGCCCTCGACACGATCCTCGCGCGCGGCTACCCGGGCGGGACCGACCTCTCGGGCGGCCAGTGGCAGCGCGTCGCCCTCGCGCGCGCGCTGTGCGCGGTGCGACGCGGCGCCGGTCTCGTGCTGCTGGACGAGCCGACGGCGCAGCTCGACGTGCGCGGCGAGGCGGAAATCTTCGACCGCATCCTCGCCGCGACCCGCCGCGCGACGACGATCCTGATCTCGCACCGCTTCTCCACGGTGCGCCACGCCGACCGCATCTGCGTGCTCGAGCGCGGCCGCGTCGCCGAGCTCGGCAGCCACGACGAGCTCATGGCCGCCGGCGGTCGCTACCGCACGATGTTCGAGCTGCAGGCGTCGCGCTTCGGCGAGGACGGCGGCGAGGGGGGCGAGGCGCTCGATGTCCTCTCCTGACGACCTCCCGCCGGGCCTCTCCTCGATGTGGCGCGCCCTCGTGCGGGGCTACGAGGCCGAGCCCCGCCTGCTGGCCGTCTCCTTCGGCCTCGCGCTCTTCGCCGCGCTCCCCGACGCGCTGATCGCGCTCTGGCTGAAGCTCCTCGCCGACGGCGTCCTCGCCGGGCGGCGCGGGCTCGTGCTCGGCGCCGCGCTCGGCCTCGGCGTCTCCTCGGTGGCGACGTGGCTGCTCTCGCTCGTGAGCGAGCGCACGCAGCGCCGCTTCCGCGACAAGGTGACGATCGCCCTCGAGTCGCACGTGGCGCGCCTGCAGGCGTCGGTCGTCACGGTCGAGCACCACGAGCGCCCCGACTACCTCGACCGCCTCTCGGTGCTGCGCAACCAGGTGTTCGTGCTCGACCACATGTACCTCTCGCTCTTCACCACCTGCGGCTGGGTGCTGCGCCTCGCCGTGACGCTCGCGCTACTGGTGTCGATCCACCCGGCGCTGGCGCTGCTCGCGCTGTTCGCGGCGCCGACGGTGCTCACCTCCACGTGGAGGCCCGGGGTCGAGCGCGCCGCGGAGGAGGCGGGCGCCTCGTCGCAGCGCCTGGCGCGTCACCTCTTCGACACCGCGACGACGGCGCCGTCCGGTAAGGAGGTACGCGTCACGCGGATCGGGGCGCGCCTCGCCGCCGCGCGGCGCGCGGCCTGGGAGGGCTGGTACGGACCCGTGGCGGCCGTGCGACGCGGCAGCGCGGCGTGGCACGCGGCGGGCTGGGCGCTGTTCGGCGCGGGCTACGTCGGCGCGGTGGTGTTCGTCTCGTCGTGGCTGCGCGCGTCGCCGGGCGACGTGCTGCTCGTCCTCGCCGCCGGCTCGCGCCTCTCGGCCTACATCGGCGCGACGGTCGGCGAGATCGGCTTCCTGCGCGGCATCTGGCTCGACGGCTCGCGCCGGCTCGCCTGGCTCGAGGACTACGCGGCGTCGAAGCGCGAGGGCGCCGACGCGCCGGCGCCGGCCGGGCTGGCCGACGGCGTCCGCTTCGAGGGCGTCTGGTTCCGCTACCCCGGCACGGAGCGCTGGGTGCTCGAGGACGTGAACCTCGAGCTGCGGCCCGGCGCGGTCGTCGCCCTCGTCGGCGAGAACGGAGCTGGGAAGACGACGCTCGTGAAGCTCCTCTGCCGGATGTACGCGCCGACGCGCGGGCGCATCCGCGTGGACGGCGTCGACCTCGCGCGCATCGCGCCCGACGCCTGGCGCGAGCGGCTGGCGGGCGCGTTCCAGGACTTCTTCCGCTTCGAGCTGCGCGCGCGCCAGAGCGTCGGCGTCGGCGACGTGCCGCGGCTCGACGACGGCGCGGCCGTCGGCGTCGCCGTCGAGCGGGCGGGGGCCAGCGACCTCGTGAAGCAGCTCACCGAGGGGCTCGACACGCAGCTCGGCCGCAGCTGGCCCGGCGGCGCGGAGCTCAGCTTCGGCCAGTGGCAGAAGGTGGCCCTCGCGCGCGGCTTCATGCGCGACGCGCCGCTCGTCCTCGTCCTCGACGAGCCCACGGCCGCGCTCGATGCGGAGACCGAGCACGCTCTCTTCGAGCGCTACGCGGAGGCGGCGAGCGGCGCGCAGGTCACGCTGCTCGTCTCGCACCGGTTCAGCACGGTGCGGATGGCGGACGTGATCGTGGTGCTCGACGGGGCGCGGGTGGTCGAGATCGGCAGCCACGAGGAGCTCATGGCGCGGGGCGGGACGTACGCGGAGCTCTACTCCATCCAGGCCGCGGCGTACCGGACGAAGGCCGTCGAGCCGCAGGAGCCGCTCCCGAGCCGCTCGTAGCGTATGCTCCGCCCCCGTGCCGGCGCTCCCCGTAGCTCTCCTCCGCGCGAACCGCGCGTGCGTAGTCCTTCTCGCCGCGGGCGCCGCCGTCTCCCTCGCGCCGGTCGCCGCGGCCGCGGCATGCATCACCGAACGCGAGGCGCGGGAGCTCGAGACGAGCCTTCGCGACGAAGTGCGCTGTCGCCACGACGCGCTCCGCGGCCGGACGCGGCCTTGCACGCCGCGCCCTCCGCCCGCGTGTGCCGACCCGCTTCCGGCCGACGCGCTCGCGCTCCTCTACGGGCCGAACGACCCGCCCGGCGCCGCCGTCGACGACGACGCGCTGAAGAAGCAGCTGCGCTGCCAGAAGAAGCTCGGCGGCGCGGCGGCCGAGTACGTGGGCAAGCGTCTGCGGGGCCTCGTGCGGGGCAAGGACGCGGCCGACTCCGAGAAGGCGGCACGGCGCAAGCTCGACCACCTCCGCCGCCACTGCGACGTGTCGGTGGCGCAGGACGCGGGCGGGGTCGTGCTCCCCGCGGTGGGGCCGCAGTGCGCGGCGGCGACCCCAGCGCCCGGCAGCGCGGTCGCGCCCGACGGGCTCGGCGAGTGCGCCGCGACGCTCCTCGGCGCCTGGGTCGAGCGCGTGGGACCGGATCCGCAGCCGCTCCGGCCGAACATCCTCTTCATCCTCACCGACGATCAGCGCTTCGACACCACCGGAGCGACCCACGGCATCGCCGGCGCCCCGGTCATGCCCGGGGTGCGCGGCGAGCTGGCCGAGCGCGGCGTCGAGTTCCCGCAGGCGTTCATGACGACGCCGCTCTGCTGCCCCAGCCGGGCGAGCGTCCTCTCGGGCTCCTACGCGCACCGGACCGGCGTCTACCGCAACGGCGGTGCGAACGGGGGCGCCGACGACTTCGCCGACGCCGAGAGCCTCGCGGTCTGGCTGGAGGCCGCGGGCTACCGCACCAGTCTGATCGGGAAGTACCTGAACGGCTACCGGGCGCTGTGGGACCCGGGCGTCGAGCCTCCCTACGTGCCCCCCGGCTGGAGCGAGTGGCGCGGCATGTCGCGCGTCCGGTACTGGGACTACTCGATCGTCGAGCCGGACGGGGCCAGGGGCTACGTCGAGGTCCCCTACGGCGAGGAGGAGGCCGACTACTCGACGGACGTGCTGCGCGAGAAGGCGAAGGCGTTCATCGGGGCGGCGGTGGCCGCCGGCGAGCCCTTCTTCCTCTACCTCTCCTTCAAGGCGCCCCACGGCCCCTTCACGCCGGCGCCGCGGCACGAGGGGCTGTACCAGTCGATCGCTCCCTGGCGCCCCCCGAGCCATGACGAGGCGGACGTCTCGGACAAGCCGCTCTG
>DATAGA010000552.1:0-6413 GCA_036257215.1 Myxococcota bacterium | reverse complement strand
GCGCTCTCGCGCCCGCCGCACGCGTCGCGCGCCTCGTCGGCACGCCGCGCGGGGCTCTGTTGGTCGAGGCGCGCGACACCGCGGGGCGTCGCCTCGGCGGCGTCGAGGTCGTCGCCGAGCGCGACGGCCTCGACGTGCCCGCGGCCCCCTCGCTCTGGGCCGCGCGTGCGCTGCGCGGCTCGTCCGCCACGGGCGTCCTACGCCTCGCCGACCTCGTGTCCCCGCGCGACGCCGTGACGGGTCTGCGCGACCTCGGCTGCACGGTCCGGGAGGACCTACTCTCTCCGCTGTGACCGACGCCCGCGCTCCCGCGACGAGCGACCGCGCCGGCCCCGCGGCGGCGACGCTCCGCACGACCGCGCGCCCGTGGACGCTGCTGCGCGCGGCGCTCGGCGGCCCGCGCCAGATCGCGGCGAAGCTGCGCCGCGTCGGGCGCACTGCGCGCCTGTGGCTCGATCCGGACGAGGTCGAGCGTCGGCTCGCGTCGCTCGAGGCGCAGGGCCTCGCGCCGGCGCGTCCCAGCCGGCTTCAGCTCCTCTTCGGCGGGCTCGACATGCTGCGCTTCCTGATCGAGCCGGGCGCGCGCGACTACTACCGCAGCCACGGCATCTCGTTCGGCTTCCACCAGCTGCTGCGCGTGCTCGACGACCCGGTCTCGATGATCGACCCGACCGGGTTCTTCTCCGAGCGCGACACCGTGATCGGTCACCTGATGCAGGTCACGCACTTGAACCCGATCTACGACGTGCAGCTGCTCCAGTGCTTCCCAGACGGGCTCGACGAGCTCGAGCGCCAGGTGGAGCAGATGCTGGCCGGCACGCACCCGCGCCAGCGCACCATCGGGGCGATCGTGGAGGACCCCGGCTACCACGCGCGCCTGCTCGACTACGTCCGTCGCTACCGCCGCGACCCCGGGTCCGCCGAGCCGCCGGTGCGCGAGCAGACGCTGCGCGTCGACCCGCACTTCGCCGCGGCCGAGCGCACCTTCGCGACGCTGCCCGGCTTCCTCGCTTACGCGGTGCGGCTTCCGCGCCGCCTGCCCGACCTCGCGCGCCGCGCCCGCGCGCTTCGCGCGTTCCCGCTGGAGGAAGCGCCCGCGAGCTAGCCGCGGAGCTGCGGGCGCAGCCCGCGGCGCGCGGCTATCCGGTCCGGAAGGGAAGCTCTCGCAGTCGACTCTTGGGTCGCGCTGCTAGCCGACGGGGGCCGGCGTAGCCGGCTCGGTCGGATGTCCGGGTCCGGAAAGGCAGCTCGCGCTCGACGGTTGGGTCACGCTCTCGGGCCGGCCGCCGCCCGCGCTGGGCTACCGTCGCGGTCCGTGGGAGCTCCCGTCGCCCTCGTGACTGGCGCGAGCCGGGGCATCGGCAAGCGGCTGTGCGCGGACCTCGCGGCGGCGGGCTACGACGTCGTGTGCACCGCGCGCTCGAGCGACCGCAGCCGCGGTGGGCTGCCCGGGACGATCGAGGAGACCGCGGAGCTCGTACGCGGCGCCGGGCGCCGCGCACTCCCGGTGGCGCTCGACGTGCGCGACGAGGCGGGCGTCGCGGCGCTCGCCGAGCGCGTGTTCGGCGAGTGGGGGCGCTGCGACCTGCTCGTGAACAACGCGGCGCTCGCGCCGCCGCGGCCCGCGCTCGAGGACTCGACGAAGCGCTGGCGGCTCGGCGTCGAGGTCAACGTCAACGGACCGTTCTACTTCGTCTACTACTTCTCCCCGCGCATGGCGAAGGGCGACGCGCGCATCGTGAACATCTCGTCGGGCGCCTCCCAGATGCCCGGCTTCGGCCGCGCCGGCTACACGACGACGAAGGCGGCGCTCGAGGCGATGACGCGCGCCCTCGCTCACGACCTGCGCGGGTCCGTCGCGCTCAACTGCATCCAGCTCGAGGTCCCCGTCTGGACCGAGGGCTTCGCGGCGACGCTGCCGCCGGACGTCGACCTCCCGTTCGAGGATCCCGTCATCATGTCCGACGCCGTGCTCTGGCTCGCGCGCCAGCCGCTCGATCTCACGGGCGAGGTGCTCACCATCGGCGAGCTGCGCGCGCGCGGCGCGGTGCGGCCCTTCACGCCGGCGAAGCGACACTGATCGGCGTCGCGCTCGCGCTGCTCTCGGCGGCGCTCTACGCGCTCTGCCTCGCCCGGGAGATCCCGCTGCTGCCCTGGCTCGCGCTCGCGCCGCTCTTCGCCGCGTGCGCGCGCGCGGCCCCGGCGGCGGCCGGAGCCGTCGGCTGGCTCTGGGGCGTCGCCGCCACCGCGGGGGTCGGCCTCTGGTTCCCGCGCATGCTCGCCGACTTCTTCGGGCTCGGGGCGGTCGCGAGCGTCCTCGGCCTCCTCGCGGTGGGCGCCTTCGTCACCGGTCCGACGACGGCGCTCTTCGGCGCCTGGCTCGCGCGCGTGGCGGAGCGCGGCCGCGCCGGCCCGATCGCCGCGGCGTCGGGCTTCGCCGGCGCCGAGCTCCTGCGCGCCTACGGGCCGGTCGGCGCGCCCTGGGCGCTCTCGGCGTACGCGCTCTCGGGCAGCGCCTGGGCGCAGCTCGCGGAGCTCGCGGGCGCGTTCGGCGTCGGGCTCGCGCTCGCCGCGGGCAACGCCGCCGTGGCCTCCCTCGCCGTGCCCGCGCTGCGCCCCCGCACGCGCGCGCGCGCCGCGGCGCTGCTCCTCCTCTTCGCGGCAGCGGCAGCCTTCGCGGCGCTGCGAGCGCGCGCGCCCTCGGCGGGCGCGGCCGACGTCCCCGTCGCGGTGGTGCAGGGCGGCGTTCCCTACCCGTTCCGGTTCGATCCGGCCCGCTCGCGGCCGAGCCTCGAGCGCTATCTCGCGCTCACCGCGCAGGCGGCCGAGCGCGCGCCAGCGCTCGTCTTCTGGCCCGAGCACGCGATCGACTTCTACCTCGCCGACGACGGGCCCGAGCGCGCGGCGCTGGTCGCGGCGCTCGCGCCGCTCTCGTCGGAGCTCGTCCTCGGCGCGCCGTCGTATCGCCGGGTCGGCGCGACGGCGCGCTATCGCAACTCGGTGTACGCCGTGGCCGGTGGCCGCGTCGGGGACCGCGTCGACAAGGCGCAGCTCGTGCCCTTCGCGGAGGCCGCGCCCTTCCCCGGACTGCGCGCCGCGGGCACGGGCTACGAGCCGGGCGGCACGCGCCGCCCGCTTGCGACCGGGGTCGCGCCGATCGGCGTCTTGATCTGCTCGGAGGGGCTCTTTCCAGGGGCCGCGCGCGAGTTGGCCCGCGCGGGCGCCGCGCTGCTCTTCCATCCCTCGAACGACTACTGGATGGCGTCGCGGGAAGGCGCCGCCCTGATGCTGCGGAGCGCCGCGTTCCGCGCGATCGAGCAGCGGCGCTGGCTCGTGCGCGCTACGCCGACCGGCGTCTCGGCGCTGATCGATCCGACGGGGCGCGTCGTCGCGCGCGCTCCCTACGGCGAGGCGGCCGTCCTCCACGGCCGCGTCGGGCTCGCACGCGGGCGAACGCTGTACGAGCGGGTGGGCGACGGCCCGGTGCTCGTGGCCGCGGCGTGGGGTGTGATGCTCGCCATTGCGCCGCGCCGCAGGCCGCGGGAGCGTTCGTGGGTCGGGAGCCCGGCGCGCCGGCGCTGGCCCCCCGACGCCTGAGGGAGACCGTCCGTGGCGCGGCTCGGCTCGTGGGATCGCCTGCTGCTCGGGGGCGCGCTCCTCCTCTGGGGCGTCGCCTTCGCAGCCCACGGCGTCCAGCTCGCGCGCGGGCGCATCGGCTTCGTCCCGTTCTACGTGGAGGGCGCCGCGGATCCGGACGCGTTGCCGACGGTCGTCGGGCTCTGGCCGCACGAGTCGGGCCCGCCGACCCCGCTGCGCGAAGGCGATCGCATCGTCCGCGTCGGCGAGCGCGACGCGCGCGGAATGGGTCGCGTGGCGCTGCTCTCGAGCCTCTTCGCGGCGGCGGACCCGGCCCTCGACGTGCCGCTCGAGCTCGAGCGCCGCGGCGCGCGGGTGGCCGCGACGGTCGCGCTGCAGCCGGTGGCGTATCCCTGGCTCACGCCGCTCCTCTCGCTCTCCTTCGCCGCGATCGGGACGCTGGCGCTGCGCCGCGGGGCCTCGCCCGTTCGCCGCGCGTTCTTCCTGGGCGGCGTCGCCTACGGGCTGCACTGGACGGCGTACCTCGGCGGCGGGCCGCTCCACACCGCCTTCGTCATGGCGCTGACTGCGCTCGCGCCGGCGGTCGCGGGCCCGATGACGCTGCGCACGGTGCTGCTCTTCCCGGCCGAGGTGGCGCGCCGCAGCAGGGCCGCGCGGATCGGGCCCTGGCTCCTGGCGGCCAACGGTCTCTTCGTCTTCTCCTGGGCGTACGGCTTCCCGCTTCCGCCGGACCTCGCGCGCCCGCTCGCCCTCGGCGGCACCCTGGTCTTCCTCGCCGCGGTGCTCGGCTTCATGCTCGCGCAGTACCGGCGGGCGGGCGCCGGCGGCCGCCGCCAGCTGCGCTGGGCGCTGCTCGGCCTCTACGTCGGGCTCACCGCGCCGGCCCTCCTCGCCGGCGTCGCGCTCGCGGTGCCCCCGCTCTGGTGGGCCTATCACGTGAGCCTCGCGGCGGTGATCGCCGTCCCGATCGGGCTCTTCATCGGGCTCGACCGCCACCACCTGCTAGACGTCGACCGCCTGATCGGCGCGGCGGCGAGCTACAGCGCCCTCCTCGGCGGCGGCCTCGCGCTCCTCCTCGGCGCCGCGCCGAGCGCAGCGGGCGCGCTGTCGGAGGCCGCCCAGCTCGACCCGCGCGCGAGCCAGACGATCCTCGCGGCGGTGGTCGGCCTCGCCATGATCCCCGCGCACCGGGCCCTGCGGCCGCGGCTCGAGCGCCTCCTCTTCCGCGAGCGCCACGCGCTCGAGCGGGGCCTCGGCCGGCTGCAGCGCGACCTCGGTTCGTGCGAGAAGGCGGAAGAGGCCTTCGACCGGCTCGTGAACGGGCTCGAGGAGCTGCTGCACCCCGACGTGCTCGCGCTCTACGGCCACGTGGACGCGGTCTACGCGCCGCTCGTGGCGCGCGGCCGCGCCATCGCGCCCGCCTTCGACGCCGCCGGCGCGCTGCCCGCGCTGCTCGAGCAGGCGGGTGGGACGCTCGACGTGGCGCGGCTGCGCCGGCGCAGCCGCGGCGGCTCGCTCGCGCCCGCGGAGCGCGCGGCGCTCGACGCGATGGGGGTCCAGCTCGTCGTGCCGCTCGCGCTCGACGAGGAGCTCGTCGCGTTCCTCTGCCTCGGCGAGAAGGAGTCGGGCGACATCTACACCGAGACGGATCGCGCGCTGCTCCAGACGCTCGCGGACCGCGTCGGCGTCGAGCTGCACCGCTTCGGCGAGGAGGCCACGCGCAAGGAGGAGCGCGCCATGATGGCCAAGCTGCGGCGCTACGTGCCCGGCTCCATCGCCGAGGAGATCGAGGAGGGCGGCGCGCCCGAGGAGGGCGAGCGCGAGGTGACCGTCCTCTTCGTCGACGTGCGCGGCTACACGAGCTTCGCGCAGGACCGGGCAGCGCCGGAGATCTTCGCGAGCGTGAACCGCTACACGCGCGCCGTGTCGGAGGCGGTGCGCGCGCAGGGCGGAACGATCGTCGAGTTCAACGGCGACGGGATGATGACGGTCTTCGGCGCGCCGCGGGCGCTCTCGCACAAGGAGGGCGCGGCCGTCCGGGCGGCGCGCGAGATCGCACGTGCGGTCTCGGCGCTCGAGCTCGAGGACGGCGCCGCGGCGCCCTCCTTCGCCGTCGGGATCGGGGTCGCTACCGGGCCGGCCTTCGTGGGCAGTATCCGGGCCGCGGACCGGGCCATCTGGAGCGCCATCGGGAACACGACCAACCTCGCGGCGCGCCTCGAGCGGCTCACCCGCGACCTCGACGTAGCGATTGCGCTCGACGCGGTCACTCACGAACGAGCCGGGCATGCTGCGGAGGGCTTCGAGGCGCACCGCGAGGTGAGGATCCGGGGTCGGTCCGAGCCGGTGGACGTATTCACCCTGCGCCAGGAGGAGCTGGAGGGAGCGGCCGCGGAGCGCTCGGCGTAGGTGCGGGGGTGGAAGGACACGGGAGTCGTGAAAACCCCACGCCCGTGTGGGACCATGCCGCCTGCGGCTCCGGGATCGCGCCCCCCACGCCCGGACGGAGAGTTCCCATGACCGACCCGAGGCTCTGTGCCCTCGCCTGTGCCTTGCTCGCCGTCGTGTCCGCCCCTGCGGCCGCCTTCAACCCCAGCCCGCGCCCGGCTCCCGAGGGCGTCGACCTCGTGTGCCTCGACGACCGCAGCGTGTCGTGCACGCCGAATGACACGAGCGTGTGTCGATCGGGCATCTGCGTACTCGATCGCAGCGACCTCGTGCCCTTCGTGACCGAACGCGCCGAACTCATGCTCGTCACCGACGAGGACGTGACGGGCTGGGACGAGGGAGCGGACGCGAGCCCCGATCGCGAGCGC
>DATAGA010000523.1:0-7477 GCA_036257215.1 Myxococcota bacterium | reverse complement strand
GCGCCGAGGTCGGTCGAGCCGTCGTCGGCGGGCGGCGTCTGCACCGCGATGAAGAGCAGCAGCGAAGCACGGATCGCCTCGGCGGTGTCGGTCGTGAAGCGCAGCCGCCCCTGTGCGACGTTGCGCGCCACGATCGCGTCGAGCCCCGGCTCGTAGATCGGGATCTCGCCCCGCTCGAGCGCCCCGATCTTGGCGGCGTCCTTGTCGGCGCACACGACGTTGACGCCGAACTCGGCGAAGCAGGCCCCCGTCACGAGGCCGACGTAGCCCGATCCGATGACGCACACGTTCACGGCCTTGCCCTCCCCGCCGCTGCGCTCCGGAAGCTCTCGATCGTGCGGCGCAGCCCCTCGCGCAGGTCGACCGCCGGCTCGAAGCCGAGCACGGCGAGCGCTCTCCCGAGGTCGGCGACGCTGTCCCGCACGTCGCCGGGTCGAGCCGCCTCGTAGCGCGGCCGGACGCGGGCCGCGGTGAGCTCGGCCACGAGCGCGAGGATTTCGTTGAGGCTCACGCGGCGCCCGCCCGCCACGTTGACGACGGTGCCGGCAGCCTCCGGAGCGTCGGCGGCCAGGACGTTCGCCTCCACCGCGTCGGCGACGTAGGTGAAGTCGCGCGTCTGCTCGCCGTCGCCGTACACGATCGGCGCCTCGCCCGCGAGGCAGGCGGTCACGAAGCGCGGGATCACGGCCGCGTACTCGCTCTCGGGATCCTGCCGCGGCCCGAACACGTTGAAGTACCGCAGCGCCACGGTCTCGACGCCGTAGAGAGCCGCGTAGAGCCCGCAGTAGCTCTCCCCGACCCACTTCTGGAGCGCGTAGGGAGAGAGCGGGCTCGGCGGCATGGTCTCGACCTTGGGGAGCGCGGGGTCGTTGCCGTAGGCGGCAGACGAGGCCGCGAACACGACGCGCCGCACGCGCGCCCGCCGGGCGGCCTCGAGCACGAGCAGCGTCGCCGTCGCGTTCACGGCGTGCGTGCGCAGCGGCTCCGCGACGCTGCGGGGCACCGAGGCCACGGCCGCCTGGTGGAACACGACGTCGACCCCGCGCGCGCAGCGCTCGAGCAGGGGCGCGTCGCAGACGTCGCCGCGCACGACCTCGACGGCCTCCCCGGCCGCGGCCAGGTTCGCCTCGCGGCCGCTCGAGAAGTCGTCGAGCACGCGCACGTGCCAGCCGTCGCGCAGCAGGCGATCGACGAGATGGCTCCCGATGAAGCCCGCGCCGCCGGTCACGAGGGCGGCCCGCTCGTCGCCGGGCCGGTGCGCGGAGGCGGCCGCGCTCACCGGCCCTGCTCCTTGCGCAGGCTCTCGACCGTGCGCAGCAGGCCTTCGCGCAGCGAGGCGGCGGGCTCGTAGCCGAGCAGCGCGCGCGCGCGAGAGAGGTCGGCCAGGCTGTCGCGCACGTCCCCCGCGCGCGGCGCCTCGTGGCGCGACGGCACCCGCGTGCCGGTCAGCTCTTGCAGGCCCGCGAGCAGCTCGTTCAGGCTGACGCGCCGGCCGCCGGCCACGTTCACGACCGCGCCCGACGCGCCCGGCGCGTCGGCGGCCAGGACGTTCGCCCGCACGGCGTCGTCCACGAACGTGAAGTCGCGCGTCTGCTCGCCGTCGCCGTACACGACCGCCGCTTCGCCGCGCAGGCACGCCGTGGCGAAGCGCGGCACCACCGCGGCGTACTCGCTCTTCGGGTCCTGGCGCGGGCCGAACACGTTGAAGTAGCGGAGCGCCACCGTCTCGAGACCGAAGAGGTCGGAGTAGAGCCGGCAGTAGCACTCGCCGGTCCACTTCTGGAGGGCGTACGGCGAGCGCGGCCGCGGCGGCATGGTCTCGACCTTCGGGAGCTCGGGCGTATCGCCATAGGCGGACGACGAGGCCGCGTAGACGAGCCGCCGCACGCCCGCCCGGCGGGCCGCCTCGAGCACGAGCAGCGTTCCCGTCGCGTTCACCTCGTGGGTGCGCACGGGCTCGGCGACGCTGCGGGGCACCGAGGGCACGGCCGCCTGGTGGAAGACCACCTCCACCTCGGCCACGGCGCGGCCCAGCGCCGCCGCGTCGCGCAGGTCGCCTCGCACCAGCTCGATCGCGGCGCCGGACGCCTCGAGGTTGGCCTCGCGGCCGCTCGAGAAGTCGTCGAGCACGCGCACCCGCCAGCCGTCGCGCACCAGGCGGTCGACGAGGTGGCTGCCGACGAAGCCGGCGCCGCCAGTCACGAGGGCCGCGCGGCGCACGGCGGCGCTCACGCGCTCGCCTCGAGCCACTCGACGAAGCGAGCGATCCCCTGCTCGAGGGAGGTGCGCGGCGCGTAGCCCAGCAGCCGGTGCGCGGCCCCGATGTCGGCCCAGGTGCGCGAGACGTCGCCCGTCTGGCGCGGCAGCCACTCGATGCGCGCCGACCGCCCGAGCGCGCGCTCGAGCAGCTCGAGCACCTCGAGCACCGTGACGGTGCAGCCCCCTGCGAGGTTCAGCACCTCGAAGGCCAGCCCGCTGTCGAGCGCGCGCACGAGACCGTCGACGAGGTCTTCGACGTACGTGAAGTCGCGCACGCTCTTGCCGTCCCCGAACACCGGGATCGGCTCGCCGCGCAGGATGCGCTCCGCGAACGCCCGCACCGCGAGGTCCGGCCGCTGGCGCGGGCCGTACGCCGTGAAGATGCGCGCACACACGACCGAGAGGCCGTGGGTGTGGTGGAAGCTGTGCGCGAGCAGCTCGCCGGCCCGCTTGGTGGCCGCGTACGGCGAGATGGGGTGGCCGACCGAGTCGGTCTCCCGGAAGGGCTCGCCGTCGGCCCGCTCGCCGTAGACCGACGACGAGGAGGCGAACACGAAGCGGTCCACGCCCGCCCGCACGCACGCCTCGAGCAGGCGCGCCGTCCCGACGACGTTGACGTCCGCGTACTCCGCGGGGCGCTCGAGGCTCGGCCGCACGCCCGCGAGCGCCGCGAGGTGGACGACTCCGTCCGGCCGCGGGCCGGAGAGGAGCCGCCCGAGCGCGCGGGCGTCGCGCACGTCCGCCTCCACGAACTCGAAGCGCTTGGCGGACTCGAGCGAGGCCAGGTTGCGCCGCTTCTCCGCGACCGAATAGAAGGAGTCGAGCGAGTCGAGCGCGACCACCTCGCGTCCCTCGTCGAGCAGGCGCTGCGCGAGGATGGACCCGATGAAGCCGGCGGCGCCGGTCACCAGAACGCGCTCGGGGCGGCTCATCGCGCGCCGGGTCCTCCGACGCGGCGTCCGCTGCTGCGCGCCTGGGCCTCGAGGTCGGCGTCGACCATGATGCGAACGAGGTCGTCGAAGCTGGTGCGCGCCTTCCAGCCGAGGCGCTCGCGCGCCTTGGTCGGGTCGGCGATGAGGAAATCCACCTCGGCCGGCCGCAGCAGCTCGGGCGCGATGCGCACGAAGTCGTCGGGGTCGAGGCCGACCTGGGCGAACGAGATCTCCACCCACTCGCGCACCGAGTGCGTCTCGCCGGTTCCGACTACCACGTCCACGGCGTCGGGCTGCTGCAGCATCCGCCACATCGCGTCGACGTACTCGGGCGCGTAGCCCCAGTCGCGCTTCGCCTCGAGGTTGCCGAGCACGAGCTCGTCGGCGAGGCCCAGCTTGATGCGCGCGACGGTCTCCGTGATCTTGCGGCTCACGAACTCGCGGCCGCGGCGCGGCGACTCGTGGTTGAAGAGCAGGCCCGAGACCGCGAAGAGGCCGTAGCTCTCCCGGTAGTTCACCGTGATCCAGTGGCCGTACGCCTTGGCAACGCCGTAGGGGCTGCGCGGGTAGAACGGGGTCGCCTCGTTCTGGGGCGTCTCGCGCACCTTGCCGAACATCTCGGAGCTCGACGCCTGGTAGAAGCGGATGGCCGGGTCGATCAGCCGGATGGCGTCGAGCATGCGCGTCACACCGAGCGCGGTGAACTCGCCGGTGAGGCACGGCTGCGACCAGGAGGTCGGCACGAACGACTGGGCCGCGAGGTTGTAGACCTCCGCCGGCCCGGTGTCGCGCAGGAGGTTCACGAGCGAGCTCGGGTCGAGCAGGTCCGCCTGGTGCAGCGTCACGCGCTCGCGCAGGTGGGCGATCCGCTCGAAGCTCTCGGTGCTCGAGCGGCGCACCATCCCGTGCACCTCGTAGCCCTTCGCGAGCAGCAGCTCGGCCAGGTACGAGCCGTCCTGGCCGGTGATGCCGGTGATGAGGGCGACCCCCTGGGTCATCGCGACTCCCCGCGGGCCCGCGCCTGTGGGTCGAACGCCCCGGCGGTCCGCTCGCGTGCCCCGACGCCGGTATCGAAGAATCCGAGGTTGCGCAACAGACGCAGCGTCAGGATCGCGACCGCGGCGAGGAAGACGAGCGCCGCCCAGCCTTCGAGGCGCGTGAAGGACACCGCGATCACGCAGAAGCAGCTCGTGAGGAAGTAGATCGAGATCACCGCCTTGCGGTCGCTGCCCTCGGACTCGAGCAAGCGGTGGTGGATGTGGAGCCGGTCCGCAGACAGCGGGTTCGCGCGGCGCAGGAGCCGGCGCAGGATCGAGAGCAGCGTGTCGATGATCGGCACCGCGAGCACCAGGACGGGCACGATGAAGGTCAGCACCGTGACCTTCTGGTAGCCCTCGAGGGCGAGCAGCGAGAGGCAGTAGCCGATGAAGAGCGCTCCGGTGTCGCCCAGGAAGATCTTGGCCGGCGGGAAGTTCCAGTAGAGGAAGCCGAGCAGAGACCCGGCCAGCACGACGCCGACGACCAGGCCCTCCACGAGCCCGCTCTGCCAGGCGATGTAGGTGAGCGTGGTCGTGATGATGAGGGCGACGCCGGTGCACAGGCCGTCGAGCCCGTCGATCAGGTTCATCGCGTTCGTGACGCCCACGATCCAGAGCGTGGTGACGACCCAGACCAGCCAAGTCGGGAACATCCAGGGCGTGCGCGAGACCGGGTCGGTCAGGTGGTCGATCTGGAAGCCGAAGCCGATCGCGACGGCGGCCGCCGCGAGCTGCACCGCCAGCTTCGGGAGGGCGCTCAGGCTGTAGCGGTCGTCCACCACGCCGAGCGCGAGGATCAGCATCCCCCCGATCAGGTAGGCCTCGACGTGCCCCTTCGAGCGCGGCAGCTCCATCGCCTCCACGGCCAGGGAGAGCCCGACGAAGAGCCCGAGCGCGACCGCGAGCCCCCCGAGCAGCGGGATGTCCGCGCGGCGGTTCACCTTGCGCTCGTTCGGGCGGTCCACGGCGCCGAGTGCGTGCGCGAGCCACATGGCGATCGGGGTCGAGGCCGCCGCCACCCCGACGGCGACGACGAACACGAGCAGGAGGGAGAGCGTCATTGGCCGCACTCGCCCGCTGTCAGCCGGCGTATTCGTAGCGGGCCGACTCGATGTCGGTGCCGTTGAGCACGACACCGAGGATCCGGCTGCGGTCCAGGATCTCGAGCGCCGCCTCGACGTCCTCCCGAGGCGTCGCGTGGGCGCGGACGACGAACAGCACGCCGTCGCAGAGGTCGGTCACCACCTTGGCGTCGGGCAGCCCGAGCGTCGGCGGGACGTCGAGCACCACGCGATCGAAGCGCGTGCCGAGCTTCTCGATCAGGTCCCGCATGCGGCCCGACGCCAGCAGCTCGGACGGGTTCGGCGGCAGCGCGCGCACCGGCAGCACCTGGAGCGGGGAGCCGTCGACCGGGACGAGCGCGTCCTCGAGCTCCGCAGTGCCGGCGAGCACTTCCGCGAGGCCGGCCTCGACCGGGATGCCGAGCGACTCGTGGACCCGGGGCCGGCGCAGGTCGCAGTCGACCAGCGCCACCTTGCGCCCGACGCTCATCGACATGACGAGCGCCAGGTTGACGGCGGCCATGCTCTTGCCGTCGCCGTCGTTCGCGCTCGTGACGGCGATCGAGCGCGCCGGCGACGACGCGGTCATGGAGTCGATTCGCGCCCGCAGGGTGCGGAACTGCTCCGCGACCGCCGACTGCGGCTGGAGCAGCGCGATCCGGCGCTTGTTGAGCGCGCTCGCGTCCTCGCTCCCCACGACGCGCTCGCGCCGCATGAGCAGCCGTCGCCAGAAGGAGCGCCCGGGTCCGGCCGGAGCGGCGCGCTGCGCGCCGCGCGCGAGCGCGCCGCGCGCGACCGCGGTCGCCTCGCCGGTGCGGCGGCTGCGCTCCTCCTCCGCCCGCTGCAGGGCGTCGAATACCTTGCCCATCAAGTACCCCGAGCTGGCCGCGCGCGGAACAGGCCGAACAGACCCTTCCGCGGCTCCGCGGGTGTTCGTTTCGGCTCCGGACTCGGCGCGGCACCCCCGCCGTGCACCGCGAGCCCGAGGTCCCGCGCCACCTCCGCGACCTCGGCGGCGCCGAGCTCCGCCTTGCCGCGCGCGTAGCCGAGGAGGAGCGCCCCGTCGCACAGGATGTTGATCACGCGGGGCACGCCGCCGGAAGCCTCCTGGAGCGCCCGGAGCGCCGCTGCCCTGAAGATGCCCTTGCCGGTGTAACCCGCCAGCCGCAGCCGCTCTTCGACGTACTGCGCCGTGTCGGCCGGACCGAAGGGGTCGAGCTTGTGCCGGAGCACGATGCGCTGCCGGAGCTGGCGCAGCTCCGTGCGCGAGAGCAGGTCGCACAGCTCCGGCTGACCGACGAGCATGATCTGGAGCAGCTTCGAGCGCGGGGTCTCGAGGTTCGAGAGGAGCCGGATCTCCTCGAGCAGCTCCGCGGAGAGGTTCTGCGCCTCGTCGACGATGAGGAGCGTGGTCTGGTCCTGCTCGAGGCGGCCGATCAGGAACCGGTTCAGCGCGAGCAGGTACTCGGCCTTCGTCCGGCACGGGGTCTCGATGCCGAACTCGTCGAAGAGGACCCGGAAGAAGTCGAGCGGCTCGAGCCGCGGGTTGAAGATGAACGCGGCGAGCGTTTCGCGCTCGAGCTGCGAGAGCAGCGCGTGCAGCAGCGTGGTCTTCCCGGTGCCGACCTCTCCCGTGAGGAGCACGAAGCCCTTGCGGGCGCGCACGCCGTAGGAGAGCGTCGCGAGCCCCTCGCGGTGCGACTCCCCGAGGTAGAGGAACGCCGGGTCCGGCGTCATCTCGAAGGGGCTCCGCACGAGGCCGTAGAACTCCTGGTACATGGCGTCGCGGTCACCCCTGCGGCGAGGGGGCGCGCGCAGTGCCGCCCGCTTCGCGACCGGCGTTCGCCGGCGCCCGCTCCGGGCCGTTGACGATCCAGTACCCGGCGCCCGCCCCGAGGAGCGTCACCGCCGTGAGGCTGAGGCCGAAGGCGATCGCGAGGAAGCGGCGCCGGCGCGCGCGCGCACGGTCCCACTCCAGCATCACCTTGGGGATGCTCGCGAGGACCGGCATCCCGAACGCGCCCTGCGCCTCGCGCGAGCCGTGTACGGAGCTGTCGACCACCTCGAGCAGCAGGCCCGCCGCGACGCCGGCGCCGAGGGCGAGCATGAGGCCGAGGGCGATGATCAGCAGCCGCGGCGGCGACGACGGCTCCGGCGGCGGGAAGGCGGTCTCGAGCACGCGGAACTG
>DATAGA010000475.1:0-1602 GCA_036257215.1 Myxococcota bacterium | reverse complement strand
GGCGCGCGGCAGGCGGTCGGGGTAGAGCCGCGCGACGTCCGCCTTCGTGCGGTCCACGGAGAAGCGCTTGTCCTTCAGCGCGAGCTCGACGTCCGCGTGGCGGGTGAGGATCCAGACGCCGGCCCCGGTCTCGACCGGGATGGGTGCCCGGAAGACGGGGTTCGACTGGCGCAGCAGCGTGTAGAAGGGGTAGGGATTGGCCAGCAGCGCCGGATTTGCGAGCGGGTTCGCAAAGGGCGGCGAGGTCGGAGCCGAGGGCGGAGGCGCGGCGGAGGCGGCCATGCGGGTCTCCCTGGGCGCTATGGACTAATGACCGACTAGTTGGTCATCATACGGCATGCCTCGGGTCGCCGCCAGTGCCCGTCCCGCCTTCTTGGAGGAGCGCCGGGGCGCCATCCTCGACGCGGCGCTGCGCGTCTGGGCGCGGCGCGGCTTCGACGGGACGAGCGTGGCGGAGGTAGCCCGCGAGGCCGGTCTCACGAAAGGCACGCTCTACCTCTACTTCCCGAGCAAGCAGGCGCTGCTCGAGGCGACGCTGCGGCGTCACTCCCTGCGGCCGGACGTCGAGGCGGGACTCGAGCGCCTGCGCGGCCAGCCGCTCGCGAACGTCGTGCGCGGGCTCGTCGCGCTCACCTGGCGCGGGCTCGAGGCGCGCCGCGAGATCGTCGGCGTCCTGCTGCGCGAGCTGCCGAACCACCCGGCCGAGGCGCACCGCTTCTTCGAGCACGTCGTCCTGCCGGTGAACCGCCTCCTCGCGGACTACCTGCGCAGCGCGCTCCCCCCGCAGCGCCTCGCTCAGCTCGACCCGATCGTCGCCGGACGCTCGCTCGTCGGCATGGTGGTGGCGTTCTTCGTGACGCAGGTCGTCCTCGGCGGGCGCGAGCTCCTCCCCGTCGACGAGGAGCGTGCGCTCGCGACGATGGCGGAGCTCTTCTTGCGGGGGGTGGAGGGTCCGGGCCCGCGATAGCCTCGTCCGCGGTGGATGCGTACCAGCTCCTGCTCGCGGCCGTCGGCGGCGCCTTCGTCGCGCTGACGCTCGGCTTCGTGTGGTACTCGCCCTCGGCGTTCGGCGAGCCCTGGCTGGAGCTCACCGGGAAGAGCACCGAGAAGTGGCGCGCGGAGCTGCGCCCGCTGCTCTGGAGCCTGGGCGCGCTCGTCCTCGCGGGCTTCGCGCTCGCGCTCCTGGTCGAGCTCACCGGCGCGCACACGGTCGGCCAGGGCGCGCTCGAGGGAGGCGTAGCCGGCGCCCTCGCCGCGGGGGCGACGCTCTCCGACTACCTCTTCTGCGGCTTCCCGCTCCGGCTGTGCGCCATCCAGGCCGGCTTCCGCGCGATCTTCTTCGTCCTGGTCGGCATCGTCCTCGCCGCCCGCTCTTAGCCGAGCGCGCCGGCGGCGCGCAGGGCGTCGATGCGCCGCGCGTCGTAGCCGAGGACGTCGCGCAGGACGGCGTCGGTCTGCTCGCCGACCGTGGGCGCCTTCGTCGGCGCGGGCAGCTCCTCACCGAGGAAGCGCACCGGGAACGGCAGCATGTCGGCGCCGTGCTCGCCCGCCGGGTACCACGGGAAGCGCGCCTGGAACTGCGGGTCGTCGGCGATCGACTTC
>DATAGA010000471.1:0-4591 GCA_036257215.1 Myxococcota bacterium | reverse complement strand
TCGCCGAGTCGCGGGCCCTCGGAAGCGCCGCCGCCCGCCTGGTGCGCGCGCAGCGCGTCGAGGTCGACCCCGGCGCAGAAGCCGCGCCCGGCGCCGGTCAGGATCACAGCCCGCACGGCGTCGTCCTCGCGCGCGCGCCGGAATGCAGCGACGACGGCGTCGCCCATCGCGAGCGTGTACGCGTTCAGCTTCTCGGGCCGGTTCAGCGTGACGGTCGCGATCCCGTCCGCGACGTCGTAGAGGGCCGGAGCGTCCACCGGCGCCGCGCTACTCGCGGCCCAGGATCGCGATCCCGCACGCGGTCGGGTGGCCGCCGATGTTGTGCGAGAGGGCGAGCCGCGGCTCCTTGACCTGGCGCGTCCCGGCGCGGCCCTGGAGCTGGAGCACGTTCTCGTAGATCATGCGCACCCCGGTCGCGCCGGTCGGGTGCCCGAAGCTCTTGAGCCCGCCGTCGGTGTTGACCGGCAGCTCGCCGCCCAGCTCGAAGGTGCCCGCGCGGACGTGCTCCTTCGCGGCGCCCTTCTCGCAGAAGCCGAGGTCCTCGTAAGAGAGCAGCTCGGTCAGCGAGAAGCAGTCGTGCACCTGCGCGACCTGGATCTCGCGGCGCGGGTCCGCGACACCGGCCTGCTCGTAGACGTCCTTCGCGGCCCAGCCCGTCGGCTTCCAGGAGAGGAAGTCGTTGGCCGGGTCCTTCTGCGGGTTGGGGCCGGCGATCACCGTCACGCCCTTCACGAGCACCGGGTCGGCGCGGAACGCGCGCGCGAGATCGGCGCGCGTCAGGACCGCCGCCGCGGCGCCGTCGGTCTGCGCGGCGCAGTCGTAGAGCCCGAACGGCCAGGAGATGAGGCGGGCCTCGAGATACTCCTCTAGCGTGAGCTCGCGCTTGAGAAACGACTTCGGGGCCAGCGTCCCGTTGTGGTGGTTCTTGATCGCGATCCTGCCGAGGTCCTCGCGCCCCGCGCCGTACTTCGCGAAGTACGTGGACGCGCAGAGCGCGAACCAGCCGGCCGGCGTCTGCGGCAGGTCGCGCACCGCGTTCATCATCACGCTCGGGCCGGAGACGCCGCGGTCCTTCGGCTTGTCGTAGCCCACGACGAGCACCGTGTCGTAGACGCCGGCCGCGATGGACATCACGCCGCAGCGGAAGGCGTCGGTGCCCGTGGCGCAGTAGTTGGACACGGTCGTCACGGGCTTGCCGAAGAGCTTCAGCGCGTCGCTGCACTCGTGGGGGCCCTTCTGCGAGTAGATCGAGCCGGTGAAGACCGCGTCGATCTGGCGCTGCGGGTCCTCGATGCCGGCGTCGCCGTACGCCTCGTAGGCGGCGTCGACGATCATGTCGGAAGGGGACTGGTCCCAGTTCTCGCCGAAGCGGCAGCAGCCGACGCCGACCACGGCGACCTTGTCGCGCAGCGCGTCCTTCCGGCTCATTCCGCGGGCTCCTCGGGCACCGGCGTGCCCTTCCAGTAGTAGTTCGGCCGCCCGCCGACCTGGTGGATGCGGCGGAACTCGAACTCGACCGGCATGCCGAGCTTCACCGTCTCGGGCGGCGCGTTCACGAGCTGGAGGTGCACGCGCGCGCCGTCGACGTCCGTCACCGTGACGACCGTCGGCGGGTCGGGGGTGGGGAAGAAGAAGTCGAACGTGTACGTCACCACGCGCCCGATCCGGTCGGAGAGCCGCGCGGGCTCGAAGTCGTCCTTGGCGAAGCAGCGCTCGCACACGCGTTGGATGGGGAACTGGAGCCCGCCGCAGCGGCGGCAGCGCTGGCCGCAGAACGCGACGTCCTCGTCGCGCTCGCGGAAGTGGATCGTCGCGGAGAGCCCCGCGTCGGCGGCGGCGGCGTACTCGGTGGGCTCGAGGCTGCGCGCCTTTCGGTAGCGGTCGTAGCTCGCGACCGGGCGGCGGCGCGCGAGGTGCCACGCGACCCCGCGGCGCGGCTCGAGCTTCTCGAGCCGCTCGGTCGCCGTGAGCGCGCACGCGGCGGCGCCGTCGCCGTAAGCCGCGACCAGCAGCCGCTCGCCCGGGCGGGCCTGCTCGAGCGCCGACGCGAGGAGGAGCGGCGCGAACGCGCAGCCGGCGTTGCCGAGCCGGCCGAAGAGCGGGTCCACCACCGCGCCGCGCTCGATCCGCAGCGCCCGCACGGCGCCCGCGTGCGCGCGCTCCTCGGGCGCGTAGAGCGCGACGCGCGCGAAGTCCTCGGGCCGAGCGCCGCTGCGCTCGAGGAGGCCGCGCACGGCCTCGACGATCCGCGGCTGGTAGCCCTCCTGGAGCACGAAGCGCTCTTCCCAGCTGTGGACGAAGCGGTCGCCCTCGGCGCGCCAGACGTCGACGATCTCCTCCGCGACCTGGTGGAACGCGTCGAAGGTGGCGATCGCGTCGGTCGCGCCGAGGAGGAATGCCGCGGCGCCGTCGCCGATCGCGCGCTCGAGGCCCGAGCCCGGCGCCGCGAGCCGGCAGTCGCTCGCGACGACGAGGATGCGCCGCGCGGAGCCCGCGGCGACGGCGTCGACCGCCGTGCGCAGCGCGTCGAGGCCGGCGCGCAGCGAGCCGCCGAGGTCCGCCGTGCGCACGTCGCGCCGCAGGTCGAGCGCCTTCGCGAGGAGCGCGGCGCCCTGCTTCTCGGCGAAGGGCGAGGTCGTGGACGCGAACAGCACGCCGTCGACCGAAGCGCGCTCGAAGCCGCGCAGGCAGTTCACGGCGGCGGTCACCGCCATCGTGACGGCGTCCTCGTCGTTCCAGGCGACGGCCTTCTCCGGGCCGCCGTCCTTGCCGGCGCGCCCGCCGATCGCCGCGAGCGGGAGCCGCGTCGGCGGGACGTACGCGCCGAACGAGACGACGCCGGCGCTCACTCGCCTTCCACCTTCACGCCGCCGTAGAAGGGGTACGGCGGCTTCATCAGGCCGAAGGGCTCGAGCTTCGTGCCGAACACGGACTTCATGTGCTTCTGCAGGTCCTCGACCGACCAGCCGCCCGGCTTGTACATGCCGGTCCCGTACTTCGGCTGCTCGAGGATCACGACGCGGTCGCCGCCCGTGCCGAAGATCTGGCCCGTGACCCAGCTGGCGTCGTCGCTGCACAGCCAGGCGACGAAGGGCCCGTTCAGCTCCGGGTCGACGAACGGGAGCTCGACGGTCTTGCCGCCGATCTTCGCGTTGGCCGACATGCGCGTCGTGCCGGACGGGCTGATCGCGTTGACCCGGATCCCGCTGCGGGCGAGCTCGAACGCCCAGGTGTAGGTCATCGAGGCGATCGCGCCCTTCGAGCCCGCGTAGTTGGTCTGCCCGAAGTTGCCGAAGTGCGCCGCGGAGACCGTGTTCACGATCGAGCCACCGCGCCCCTGCGCCTTCATGCGCAGCGCCGCCTCCTGCGCGCACAGGAACGTGCCGCGGACGTGCACGCGCAGGACCTGGTCGAAGTCCTCGTCGGTCATCTTGAGGAACGAGCGGTCGCGCACGTTGCCCGCGTTGTTCACGAGCGCGTGGATGCCGCCGAACTCGTCGACGCAGCGCGAGGCGAGGGCGCGCGCCCCCTCCCGGGACGAGACGTCGTCGTCGCTGGCGACGGCTTTCCCGCCGCCGGCCGCGATCTCCGCGACGACCTTCTCCGCCTCGGCGCGGTCGATGTCGTTCACCACGACCGAGGCGCCGTTCGCGGCGAGGTGGAGGCAGTGGCCGCGGCCGATGCCGCGCCCTCCGCCCGTCACCACCGCGCCGCGTCCATCCAGGATCCCCATCGCCAAGGCCTCCGCCCCCTCCCAGGCGGGCGGGGAATTACGAGACGGATCGTATAGTAATTGCTCGAGCCGGTCAAAGAGCTGCTCCGCGCTGCGGCGCATCACCTCGAGCTGGCGCGAAGCATCGCGGTGTTCTCCTCGAGCTGGCTCTGCTGCAGGAAGAACCCGACGACGAACCACAGGAAGGCGAGCGGGGCGAACGCGCCGTCCAGGAACTCCCCGAGCGCCGGCGCGTTCTGCCGCACGAAGTCGGCCCAGCCCACGACGCTCGAGACGTAGAGCAGGCCGAGCAGGAGCCAGATCGCCGTGGCGCCGACGCCGAGTCGGACGCGCCAGTCCACCGGCGACGCGGCGGGCGAGAGGGTCGATGCGCCCATGGGATCCTCCGCGGTCGGCCGAGAACGCCGACCGCGGCGGAGGGTACGCCGGCCACCCTGTGGCGCCCTAGCTGGAGGCTCAGACCTCGGCGGCGACGCGCTCGAGCACGCGCTCCTCGTGCTCGTCGCCCGTACCGAAGACGTTGGCGAGCACCCACGCGCGCTTGAGGTAGTAGTGGGGCGGCATCTCCCAGGTGTACCCCATGCCGCCGTACACCTGGATGCACGTGCGCGCGTTGCGCAGCGCCCCTTCGCCGGCCACGAGCTTCGCCCCCGACACGGCGCGGTCGAGGTCGCCGACGCCGGGGTCGTCGAGCGTCGCGCCGGCCGCGTAGACGGCGGCGCGGGCGACCTCCTGGCGCACGAACATGTCGGCGCAGAGGTGCTTAACCGCCTGGAAGGCGGCGATCGGGCGGCCGAACTGCTCGCGCTTCTTCGCGTACTCGACCGCGAGCTCCGTCGTCCTCTCCGCGATCCCGAG
>DATAGA010000462.1:0-5378 GCA_036257215.1 Myxococcota bacterium | reverse complement strand
CACGGCTCGAGCCGCTGCGTCGTGAACCAGCGCAGCGTCGGCCCGCACACGGGCTCGTTCGCGCGCGCGCTGCGCGCGGCGCTGCGCGAGGACCCGGACGTGATCGTGATCGGCGAGCTGCGCGACTTCGAGACCGTCTCGCTCGCGCTGACGGCTGCCGAGACCGGCCACCTCGTGCTCGGGACGCTCCACACGAACGGCGCGATCCGCACGATCAACCGCATCGTGGGCGTGTTCCCGGCGGACCAGCAGGAGCAGGTGCGCAGCATGGTGTCGGAGTCGCTGCGCGCCGTCGTCTCCCAGCGGCTCGTGCCGACGGCGGAAGGCAAGGGCCGCGTCCCCGCGCTCGAGATCCTGGTCGCGAACAAGGCGGTCGGGAACCTGATCCGGGAGAACAAGACGTTCCAGCTCCACTCGCAGCTCCAGATGGGAGCCTCGCAGGGCATGTGCCTCCTCGACGACTCGCTCAACAGGCTCGTGAAGGAGAAGGTCGTCGCGAAGGAGGAGGCACTGCGCCACTGCGAGGACCCGAAGCGGATCACGGGGTAGCCCGATGGCGCGACTCGACGACCTCCTGCGCAGGCTCCGCCAGAACGGCGGCTCCGACCTCCACCTCGCGGCGGGGCTCGAGCCGCGCATCCGCGTCCACGGCGGGCTCGATCCCGTGCCCGGCTGGTCGCCGCTCGCCGACGGCGAGCTGCGCGCGATGATGCGCGAGCTCGCGCACGAGCGTCACTGGAACGAGTACGAGCGCACGAACGACGCCGACTTCGCCTACGGCCTCGACGGCGTGGCGCGCTTCCGGGCCAACTACTTCGTCCAGGAGAACGGCGCCGCCGCCGTCTTCCGGATCATCCCGGAGAAGATCGTCCCGCTCGAGGAGCTGAAGCTCCCGCCCGCCATCGAGAAGCTCGCCCACCTGCAGAAGGGGCTCGTCGTCGTGACGGGACCGACGGGCTCGGGCAAGTCCACGACGCTCGCGGCCATCATCGACCGCATCAACCGCAGCTACGCGCGCCACATCGTGACGATCGAGGACCCGGTCGAGTTCGTGCACCAGAACAAGCAGTCGGTGGTCACGCACCGCGAGGTCGGCTCGGACACGACGGGCTTCGCCGACGCGTTGCGCGCCGCGGTGCGCCAGGACGCCGACGTCGTGCTCGTCGGCGAGATGCGGGACCGCGAGACGATCACGGCCGCGGTGACCGCCGCCGAGATGGGCCTGCTCGTCTTCGGCACGCTGCACACGAACGGCGCCGCCAAGACGGTCGACCGGATCATCGACGCCTTCCCGGCCAACGAGCAGCCGCAGATCCGGATCAGCCTCTCCGAGTCGCTGGCCGCGGTGGTCTCGCAGCTCCTCCTGCCGACGACCGACGGCAAGGGCCGCGTCGCCGTGAACGAGATCCTGCTGCGGACCTCGGGACTGCCCAACCTGATCCGCGAGGGCAACACGCCCATGATCGGCTCGCTGATCCAGTCGGGGAAGGGCGAGGGCATGCAGTCGATGGACGACGCGCTCATGGCGCTCGTCCAGTCGAAGCGCATCCACCCGCGCGACGCCTACCTCAAGGCCGCCGACAAGACCCGCTTCGAGTCTCTCGTCCCGAACTGAAACCGCGCTCAGCGGAAGGGCGGGATCCAGCTGCGGGCGAGGCCGGGCGGCAGCTCGAAGAGGGCCGGGTCGGCCTGTGCCTCTTCGATCTTCGTCACGACGGTCTCCCTGGTCGGCTTGCCCTCCTCCAGGGCCTGCACGGCGAGCGGGACGCCGTCGACGCGGTCGAGCACGGCGAAGGGCGCGAGCTCGTCGAGCGCCGGGAACTCGCGCGCGAGCGGGTCGAGCGTGCGGCGCAGGAAGCCGCCGAGGGCGGGGACGGCGGCGAGACCTTCGCGCGTGAGCGGCGGGCGGCCGTAATCGGCGAGGCACACCTGGGCGATGCGGCGCGCGCCCTCGAGGACGTCGTGCTGCGCGCACGCGAAGCCGGCCTGGCGCGCGAGCTCGCCGCGCTCGCGCAGGGCGACCTCGCCGCGCTGCTTCTCCGGCGGCTTCCCGAGCTCGCCGAGCACGTCGCGCACCGCCTCGCGCTGCTCGGGCGTCAGCGACTCGAGCCCCGAGTCGAGGCCCTTGCGCAGGCCGGCCACCTGCGAGGCGACCTGCTGCGCCGCCTGCGGGTCGACCTGGTAGTACGTCTTGCGCGCGAGGTCGACGAGCCAGGCGCGGTCCTCGTCGCCGCGGAAGACGATGCGGCGTGTGGCGGGCGACCCGTCGCGCCGCTTCAGCTCCGCGGCGAGGCGCTTCCCGTCCACCCAGACGACGTACTTGTAGGGGCGCGACGCCTCGGGGCCGAGCTCCGCCGAGCGCAGCTCGAGCCGCACGCCCGCGCGCGCGCCGCCCGGCGCGAGCGCGAGCAGCGCCGAGCACCCGAGCGTCGCGACCCAGCCGCGCGACCAGCCCATGGCTCTCACCTCCCCGCGTCGACGAGCGCGCCGTAGCCCTCGCGGAACGTCGGAAAGGAGAGACGATAGCCGCTCGCGAGCAGGCGCCGGCTCGAGCAGCGCTTGCCCCGCACGGGCCGCTCGCCGTCCGCCCGCCGCGCGTCCGGAAGCGGCCGGCCGACGCGCGCGGCGAGCCAGCGGTAGACCTCGTCCTCGCGCGCGGGCTCTGCGTCGACGCCGACGTACACCGGCTCCGGCGCCGGGAGCGCGAGGAGGTGCGCGAGCGCGCCCGCCGCGTCGTCGCGGTGGATGCGGTTGGTCCAGCGCACGGAGGTGGAGCTCGCCGCCAGCCGGCCCGCGCGCGCCGCGTCGAGCAGGCGCGTGCGACCCGGGCCGTAGATCCCGCCGCAGCGCAGCGCCACCGCTCCCGCGGCTCCCTCGCGCGCGCGCCGCTCGCCCTCGAGCACGAGGCGCCCGCTGAGCTCGCGCGGCTCGGTCGGCGAGCGTTCGTCGACCTCGGAGCCGTCGTCCTGCCCGTACACCGACGTGCTCGAGACGAGCACGAAGCGCGCTCCCGCAGCGGCGGCGGCGACGTGCGCGACGCCGTCGACGTACACGGCGCGATACGCGGCCTCGTCACGCCGGTCGGGTGCGGCGGCGTACACCACGGCATCGAACGGTCCCGAGAGCGCGCGCAGCGAGCGCGGATCCGCGAGGTCCGCGGCGAAGGGAACGACCCCGGCCGGCAGCCCGTCCGGACGGCGGCGCAGCCCGGTGACCTCGTGTCCGGCAGCCGCGAGGCGCGCGGCGAGCACACTGCCGACGTAGCCGCAGCCCGCGATCAGGACCCGCATGCGCGGCGATGGCGCCGTGGGCCGCGCTCTTAGGGACCGGCGGCTGCGCGGGTCCGGTCGCGCGCGGCCTGCGCCGCCGCGAGCGGCTCTGCGACGGCCGCCGGCGCCCCCGCGTCGGGCTCCGGGGCGCGCGGCGCCTCGTCCGCGCCGTCCCCTCCCCGGCCCTGGCGCGCCTCCGCGGGGCCCGTGTGGATCTCGCGCGCGTGGATCAGCCGCACGGCCCGGTCGTAGAGGAAGTAGTCGTACGCCCAGTTGATGAGCACGACGAGGCGGTTGCGGAAGCCGATCAACTCGACGATGTGGAGCACGAGCCAGGCGACCCAGGCGAAGAAGCCCGCGAACGCGACGCCGCCGACGTAGGCGACCGCCTGGTTGCGCCCGATCGTCGCCATGCTGCCGCGGTCGCGGTAGCGGAACGGCCGTTGCGGCTCGCCGCGCACGGCGCGCGCGACGTTCGCCCCCGCGCAGTTCGCCTGCTGCTCGGCGACCGGGGCCATCATCGGCAGCGGCGCGCCGTCCGTGCCGGGCAGCCAGGCCGCGTCGCCGACCACGTACACGTGCGGGTGTCGCACGAGCTGGAGCGTCTCCTCGACGCGCACGCGCCCTTGCGGGCCGCGCTCGCCGAGGCTCGTCACGAGCGGAGACGCCCTCACGCCGGCCGCCCAGATCAGCGTGTGGGCCGGGATCACCTCTCCGCCCGCGAGCGTCACGCGCTCCCCGTCGAAGTCGGTCACCGCCGCGCCGAAGCGGACCTCCACGTGCTTGCGCCAGAGGATCTCGGCGGTCGCCTCGCGCAGCTTCTCCGGCATCGCGGCGAGCAGCCGGTCGGTCGCCTCGAGCAGGATCACCCGCACGTCCTTCACGTTCAGGTCGCGGAAGTCCTTGGTCAGAACGAGCCGGATCAGCTCCGACAGCGCACCCGCGCACTCGACGCCGGTCGGCCCGCCGCCGACCACGACGAACGTCAGCATGGCGCGGCGCCGATCCGCGTCGGGCTCCTGCACGCCGCGCTCGAACATGCGCAGGACCTGGTTGCGGATCGCGACCGCGTCCTCCACGTCCTTCAGCGGGAGGCCCTTCTCCTCGACCGAGCAGAGCCCGAAGAAGTTGCTGGTGCTCCCGGGCGCGAAGATCAGGTAGTCCCAGTGGAGGTCGCCGGTGTCCGTGCGCAGCACGTGGCCCGAGAGGTCGAGGCCGGTCACCTCGGCGAGCCGGAAGTCGAAGTTCTTCTGGCGCCGGAAGATCGCGCGCACGGGATGCGCGATGTCCTCGGGCGCGAGCCCCGCGGTCGCGACCTGGTAGAGCAGCGGCTGGAAGAGGTGGTAGTTGCGGCGGTCGACGAGGGTCACCCGCACGGGCGCCTTGCGCAGCGCCTTCGCAGCGCGCAATCCGCCGAACCCCGCACCGACGATCACCACGTGGGGCGCCGCTGCCGCCATCCGAAGAGTGTAGCCCTCCGTACGGCGGGTCCCCGCGGGGCTCGACAACGCTGGGCGCGGGGCCCAGATCCTCGTTTCTGAAGTAGCGCAGCGAAAAACCGCGGCGCGGCGCGGGCCGATGGTGTATCCATCAGGCGAGCGCCCGCCGGGGGCGACCGCGCGCCGATCGGCGCGCCCATCTCCCTGCGACGGATCTTCGAGCGAAGGTCCAACCGCACGATGGGCTTGCGGAAGACCCGGGCGGGCATCGCCGGGCCGCATGGGCCGCGGGGCCAGAGCTTCCCGCCCGCCCGTCGCCCCGGCCCCGGGACGGCGCGCCTCCGCGAGGGCGGCGCTGCCGTGCGCCCGCCGGCGAGGCGGGGAGGAGCACAGCGATGGCGGTGCGGAAGTCGGGCTCGCGCAGGCCGCGGGCTCCGCGCGTCGACGACGACGCGGACGTGCGCGCAGAGGCCGGCGCCGAGCTCGAGGCGTCGTCGCGCGACGACGCGGGCGAAGAGCTCGGCGACGCCGGCGACGACGACGAAGGCTTCGAAGAGCTCGAGAGCTCCGCCGTCTTCGAAGCGCTCCGCCAGGTCGACCGCGACACGCTGCTCGCCGAGCTCGGGGTCTCGGACGTCGATCAGGACGACGGCGAGGACGACGAAGAGGT
>DATAGA010000431.1:0-9306 GCA_036257215.1 Myxococcota bacterium | reverse complement strand
TCGCTCTGCTTGATCCGCACGCGGAACGGGTCGCCCGGCGGCGGGTCCGGCGGCGCGACCGGCTTCGGCGCCGCGGTCGCCGACGGGGCGGCGCGGCCTCCGGAGGTGGCGGGGCTCCCGCCGGCGCTGGCTCGTCCCGGCGCGACGCCGCGCGCGGCTACCGCTGCGCGCGCGCCGGCCTGCGCGGCCTCCTCGACGCTCTGGCCGAGCAGCTCGAAGTAGGCCGCCGGAGGACCGTGCACGCGCAGGCCGAGCCCGCCGCGCACGACGCCGGCGAGCTGGGGCGGGGCCACCTGTCGCCGAGCGACGCTCCCTTCCACCTCGAATGCAGCGGCGTCGGCGCTGGCGTGGAAGCGCAGCCGCAGCCGCGCACCGGGCCCCGGCGACGCTTCCGTCTGCACGAACAGGCCGGTCTCGGAGAGGTCGAGCACGATGCCGCGGTAGCGGCGCCCGTCCACCTCGAACTCGCAGGTGATGCGGCGCTTGATGCGGGCAGCGCGGCGGTCGGTCCTCATCGAACCGGGTATCGGCGAACCGGCCGGGCGGCTTGGGGAGGCCGCGAGCCCTCCCTACGCGCGCGGAGAGAACAGCGTTCGGCGCAGGATCGTCTCGTCGCGACCCGGCCCCACCGAGATCAGGTCGACGGGGACGTCGAGCAGCGCCTCCACCCGCTCGACGTAACGCCGGGCGTTGCCGGGGAGGTCCTCGTAGCGCCGCAGCGCGGCGAGCTCCTCGCGCCAGCCGGGCAGCGTCTCGTAGACCGGCTCGGCGCGCGAGAGCTCCTCGAGAGTCACCGGGAACTCGTGCGTCAGCTTGCCGTCGATCCGGTACGCCGTCGCCACCGGCAGCTCGTCGAGCCCGGAGAGGACGTCGAGCTTGTTCACCGCCAGCGACGTGAAGCCGTTCACCACGGCGGCCTCGCGCAGCACGACGAGGTCGAGCCAGCCGCAGCGCCGTTTGCGCCCGGTCGTGGCGCCGAACTCGACGCCGCGCGTCCCGAGCCACTCGCCGCCCGCGCCCGTGTCCTCGGTCGGGAACGGGCCGCCGCCGACGCGCGTCGTGTAGGCCTTTGTGATGCCGAGGACGCCGTCGATCCGAGTCGGCCCGACGCCCGCGCCGGCGCACACCGCGCCCGCGACGCAGTTCGACGACGTCACGTACGGGTAGGTGCCGTGGTCTATGTCGAGCAGCGTCCCCTGCGCGCCCTCGAACAGGACGTTCTTTCCGGCGCGCAGCGCCTGGTCGACGATGCGCCCGGTGTGGTCCACGTACGGCTCGAGCCGGCGGCCGAGCTCGACGTACTCCTCGAACACCGCGTCGGCGTCGATGGCCGGCCAGCGGTAGAGCTCGGTCAGCTCGAAGTTGTTCTCGCGCGCGATGCGGTCCACGGCGCGTCGCAGCGCCTGCGGGTCGAGCAGGTCCGCGACGCGAATGCCGCGGCGCGCCACCTTGTCCTCGTACGCCGGGCCGATCCCGCGCCCGGTCGTCCCGATCGCGCCCTCGGCGCGCGCCTCGTCGCGCGCTTTGTCGAGCGCGATGTGCCAGTCGTGGATCACGTGGGCGCGGCCCGAGACCCGCACGCGCGCCGGGTCGCGCAGCACGCCCTTCGCGGTGAGCTCGTCGAGCTCGCGCAGCAGGACCCGCGGGTCGACGACGACCCCCGGCCCGATCAGGTTCACGGTCCCGGGCTGGAGGATGCCCGACGGCACCAGGTGGAACACCGACTTCTCGCCTTCCACCACCAGCGTGTGGCCCGCGTTGTTGCCGCCCTGGAAGCGCACGACGAGGTCGGCGCGGAGCGCCAGCCAGTCGACGATCTTGCCCTTTCCCTCGTCGCCCCACTGGGCGCCGACCGCGACGAGGGCGCGCGCGCGCGAGCCGCTCACGGTCCGAGGTCCACGAGCTGCGCCACGATGACGTTGGGCAGGTTGCGCAGCCGCTCCATCACCGCCTCGCTCGGCGCCGGCGAGACGTTCACGAGCATCGCCGCCTCGTTGCGCTCGGGCACGAGCCCGAGCTGCATGCGCGAGATGTTGACCCCCGACTCCCCGAGGACCGTGCCCACCTGCCCCACCACGCCGGGCCGGTCGTGGTTGTGGATCAGGATGGTGGGCCCCTCCGGAATGGCCTCGAGCATGAAGTCGTCGACGCGCACGATGCGCGGCTGTCCGCCGTGGAAGATGGCCCCGGCGATCAGCCGCTCGACGCAGCCGCGCACGCGCGTCGTGATCGTGCTGGCGAAGTCCTCCGTCCGGCTGGCCTTGGACTCGACCACCTTGATGCCGCGCTCCTGGGCGACGATCGGCGCGTTGACCAGGTTGACCCGGTCCGTCACCGACTCGAGCAGGCCCTTCAGCACGGCGATCGTGACCGGCGCGACGCGCAGCCCGGCGATCGCGCCCGCGTACTCGATCTCGATCTCCTCGACGGCGCCCGGGCAGAGCTGCCCCTGGAAGCGCCCGAGCTTCTCGCCGAGGACGAGGTAGGGCCGCACCTGCTCGAGCAGCTCGGCCGAGATCGACGGGACGTTGACGGCGTTGCGCACGACGCCCTCGAGCAGGAAGTCGCGCACCTGTTCCGCCACCGCGATCGAGACGTTGATCTGCGCCTGCTCGGTGGACGCGCCCAGGTGCGGCGTGCAGACCACGCGCGGGTGGAGCACGAGCGGGTTGTCCTTCGACGGCGGCTCCTCGACGAACACGTCGAGCGCCGCGCCCGCCACGCGGCCGTCCTCGAGCGCCGCGAGCAGCGCCGTCTCGTCCACGATGCCGCCGCGCGCCGCGTTCACCACGAGGACGCCCGGCTTCACCTTGGCGAACGCCTCGGCGCCGAGGAGCCCGGTCGTGTCCTTCGTCTTGGGGACGTGCACCGTGAGGACGTCGGAGCGGGCCAGCAGCTCGTCGAGCTCGACCAGCTCTACGTCCATGCGCTGCGCGATCTCCGGCGCGATGAACGGGTCGTAGGCGATGACGCGCATGCCGAGGCCGCGGCCGCGCTCCGCCACGATGCGGCCGATGTTTCCGATCCCGATCACGCCCAGCGTGCGGTTGAAGAGCTCGACGCCCTGGAACCTGTTCTTCTCCCACTTGCCCGACTTCATCGAGGCGGAGGCCTGCGGGATGTGCCGCGCGAGGGAGACCAGGAGCGCGATCGCATGCTCCCCGGTGGTGATGTTGTTGCCTTCCGGGGTGTTCACGACCGCGATGCCGCGCGCGCTCGCGGCCGGGACGTCCACGTTGTCGACGCCGACGCCGGCGCGGCCGATGACGCGCAGCTTCGGGGCGGCCTCGATCACGGCGCGCGTCACCTTGGTGCCGCTGCGCACGACGAGGCCGTCGGCGTCGGCGATCGCGGCGAGGAGCGCGTCCGGCGCGAGGCCCGGGCTGTTCACGACCTCGAGGCCGCGCGCGGCCTCGAGGATGGCGAGCCCCTCGGGCGCGAGCGCGTCGCTGACGAGCACCTTGGGCACGGGTCCTCCGCATGAGATGGGCGCGCGCGCGGTCTGCGCGGCGCCGGGCGGGTCGACGCGGGCGCGCGCCCCCACCCGGGCGACGGGTCCGGGGGCGGCGCGGCGGCCGGCGTCCCCGGGCCTGGCGCAAAGTCGAAGACTCGCAGGCACTTGGCGGCATGTCAAACGCGCGCGGCCGGCGCGCCCGCCGCGTCTGCGGGCTGCGTCCGCGGTCCACGGCTAGCTTCCGCGGCGCGCCGGACGGCCGGCGCGGGGCGAGGGACGGGGCGTGACGGGCGCGCGAGGGGAAGGGTCGGCGGTGCGGCGCATCCGCCCGCGCGGGCCGCTCGACGCGCGCGTCCGCGTGCCCGGCTCGCGCAGCGCGACCAACCGCGCGCTCGTCTGCGCGGCGCTCGCCGCGGGGACGAGCCGCCTGCGCGGCGCCGACGAGAGCGACGACACCGCGGCCATGCGCGAGGGGCTGCGCGCGCTCGGCGTCGCGATCGAGACGTCGCCCGACGCGTGGACCGTCGCGGGCTGCGGCGGGCGCCTGCCCGCGCGCGACGCGCGCGTCGACGCGCGTGCCTCGGGCACGACCGCGCGCTTCCTGACCGCTGCCGCGACGCTCGCCGCGGGGCCCACCGTCGTCGACGGCGCTCCGCGCATGCGCGAGCGGCCGATCGCCGACCTCGTGGAAGCGCTGCGCGTGCTCGGGGCCGGCGTCGAGATCCTCGGCCGGGCGGGCTGTCCGCCGGTGCGCGTCGCGGGCGGTGGACTGCCGGGCGGTCGCGCCGTGATCGACGCGCGGCGCTCGAGCCAGTTCGTCTCCGGCATCCTGCTCGCCGCGCCGTGCGCGGCGCGCGACGTCGAGCTCGAGTTCGCGGGCGGGATCCTCGTCTCCCGCGCCTTCGCCGATCTCACCGTCGACGTGATGCGGGCGTTCGGAGCCGAGATCGAGCTCGGCGCGGGCGGCGTGCGCGTCGCGGCGCCGCGGACGTACCAGGCGCGCGACTACGCCATCGAGCCCGACGCCCAGTCCGCGGTCTACCCGCTCGCGGCGGCGGCGATCGCCGGCGGCCGCGTGCTGGTCGAGGGCGTCCCTCCCGGCTCGCGCCAGACGGACCTGCGCGTCCTCGACGTGCTCGAGCGGATGGGCTGCCGGGTCGAGCGTGGCGCGCCGGGCGTGGCGCTGCGCGGGCCCGACGGTCCGCTCCGCGCGGTCGACGCCGACATGAACGACATCCCGGACGCCGTGCTCGCGCTCGCCGTCGTCGCCGCGTTCGCCGACGGCCCGAGCACGCTGCGCAACATCGCCCACCTGCGGATCAAGGAGAGCGATCGGCTCGCGGCGCTCGAGACCGAGCTGCGCCGCCTCGGCGCCGGCGCGCACGCGAGCGCGGACGCGCTGCGCATCGAGCCCGCGCCGCTGCACGCCGCACGCGTCGCGACCTACGACGACCACCGCATGGCGATGTCGTTCGCGCTCGCGGGCCTGCGCGTGCCCGGGGTCGAGATCGAGGACCCGGACTGCGTGGCGAAGACCTGGCCCGGCTACTTCGAGATGCTCGACGCGCTGTAGACGCGACCCGGGGCCGGGGGTGACGTCAGAGCCCGCTCTTCGCGCCTCCACGATCGCCCGGGTCGGCGCGGCGGAGCGTCGGCACCCGCGCCACGTACAGCGCCGGAGCGCGCCCGCCGCCGAGGTTGGACGCGAGCGACGCGAAGGCGACGCAGCGGCCGTCGCCGCTCAGCGCGAGCCCCCAATCCCCGCTGTCGTCGTCGCCGAGCTGCCCGTCCGCTGCGGAGCTCACGACCCACCGCTGGCCCGTGGGCACGTCGTGCAGCACGAGCTGCTGACGTGGCGTCCCGTCGCCCTTCGGATCCGCCAGCCGCGACAGAAAGGCGACCCGCGAGCCGTCGTCGCTCACGTGAGGCTGGTCGCTCGGTCCTTCCGAGCTGCTGGCGTCCCCCGACAGGCGCGCGAGCCTCCCGAGCTCCCGATCGAACAGGAAGACGTCGCGCGCGCCGTTCGTGTCGTCCGGCACGAGGTTGGTCGCGTCCGATGCGAAGGCGACGAAGCGCCCGTCGGCGCTGATGCGCGGGAGGTCGCTAGCGCCGTCGCCGGCGCGACTCCCGGACGCTGCGCTGATCAGCTCGGTCGTTCCTGCGCTCCGATCCCGCACGAAGACGTCGCGGAGACCGTTGGCGTCGCCGGGGACGAGATCTTCGGCCGCCGAGGAGAAGGCGACGAGACCGCCGTCACCGCTCAGCGACGGGAAGCCGCTGTCGCCGTGGGCCTCCGCGCCCTCCGACGACGAGCTCGCCCGCTCCGTCACGCCGGGGCCGAGCGCCCGGACGAACACGTCGACCGCACCGTTCCGATCGTCGGGGACGAGATTGGTCGCGTACGAGCTGAAGGCGACGTGCGCGCCGTCCGCGCTGATCGCGAGACCGGTGTCGAGCCCGAGGTTCGCGGCGTCGGCCGGCTCACCGATCGGCGAGACCGAGGCGAGGAGCGTCTCGCGCGCGCGCAGCTCGCGAACGTAGACCTGGTCGTGCGGGCTCGCGACTCCGGGCACGAGCGGCGCCGCGGAGTCGAAGGCGACTCGGCTCGCGTCCGCGCTCAAGGCTGGGAGCCCGCTCGGCCGGCCGCCCGGGGCGTCGCCAGCGGTCCGCGACGCGAGCTCGAACTCGTCGCCGTCGAGGCGGTGGATGTACACGTCGCCCGCCGCCGCGAACGCGAGCGTCCGACACGCGCGGTCCAGGGAGGGAAAGCCGGGGCCCAGGCTGTCGACCGCGACGTGCGGCGGGAGCTCGATCGCGCGAAGCGTCACGCCCGGTGCAGCGGCCAGCGGAGGCGCGCAGCCGAGCCCCAGCAGGAGCAGCGTCAGCGGCGTACGCCGCGCGCTCCGCGCGCCGCGGCCCGCGCGCGCGGGACTAGCCGCCCGCGCCGCGCAGCTCCTTCGGGGCGCGCTTGCGGAAGTAGCGGCGGGGCCGGTTGTAGAGCGCGGCGTCGGGAACGGTCTGGGTGTCGGGTGCGGGACCGAGACCCTGTGCGCAGGTCGGCGTGCAGTACCAGCGGCCGTCCTGCTTCAGTGCGTCGAGGCCCAGTGCACCCAGGCACGCCGCGCAGGAGCCGCCGCCGCAGGATGGGCGATACTCGGTCACGGGCGCGCAGTGTAGGGGTGTGCGCCGCGCGCGCAACGCGAGCAGCGGGGGACGGACCGGGGCATGGCGGGGGATCTGCACGCGACCGAAGCGGCGACGTCCGCCGCCCGCCGGTCCGCAGGCGCAGCGGTGGAGGCGCGTGGGCTCGCGCGGCGTTTCGGTCGTCACGTCGCGCTCGCGGGCCTCGACCTCTCGATCGGACCGGGCGAGGCGTTCGGCCTGCTCGGCGCCAACGGCGCCGGCAAGACGACGTTCCTGCGGCTCGTGACGGGCTACCTGCTCCCCTCCGCCGGGCGCATCGAGGTGGACGGCCGCTCGCCGGCGGAGGACCCGCGCACCGTGAGGCGACGGCTCGGCTTCGTGGCCGAGACGACGCGGCTCTATCCCGAGCTGCGGGTGCGCCGACTGCTCGCGTTCGTCGCCGGCGCGCGCGGGCTCGGCCGCGCGGAAGCGGCGCATCGGGTGGAGGAGGAGCTCGATCGCTTCGGGCTCGCCGCCGTCGCCGACCGCCCCGTCGGCCACCTCTCGAAGGGCTTCCAGCAGCGCGTGAACCTGGCGCAGGCGTTCCTGTGCGACCCGCCGCTCGTCCTCGTCGACGAGCCCACCAGCGGGCTCGACCCGCTCCAGCAGGCCGAGGTGCGACGCGTGCTGCTCGCGCTCCGCGGCGAGCGCACGCTGATCCTGTGCACCCACGACCTCGGCGAGGCGCGCGAGCTCACGGAGCGGGTCGCCGTGCTCCACCAGGGCCGCCTGGTCGCGCTCGGGCGGACGTCGGAGGTCCTCGCGGGCGACCCGCTCGAGCTCTTCCGCGGCGAGGGCCGCGCTGCGTGAGGCCGCTGCGCGCGCTCCTGGCGAAGGAGCTCCTCGTCCTGTTCGGCTCGCCTCTCGCGTACGTCGCGCTGACGCTCGTCGTGCTGGTGACGGCGCTCATCTTCTTCGACCACCTGCGCCTCTACAACCAGACGCTGTTCCTCTACGCCAGCACCAACATGGGCGGCTTCCAGACCGACACGGTGCCCGACTACGTGAACCTGCGGGACACCGTGTTCTTCCCGGTGATGGAGACGCTGGGCATCACGCTGATCGGCCTCGTCCCGCTGGTGACGATGCGCGTCTTCGCGGAGGAGCGCGCGCGCGGCACCGACGAGCTGCTGCTCACGACGGCGCTCTCGCCGGCGGCGATCGTCGCCGCGAAGTTCGCCGCCACCTACCTCTTCGTCGTCGCCATGATGGCCGCGAGCTTCGTCTACCCCGCCATGGCGATCGCGCAGGGCGGGCTCGGCGCCGAGCACCTCTCCGCGGTCTTCCTCGGCCTCACGCTCCACGCGATCGCGCTCGCGTCGCTGGGGCTCGCCTGTTCGGCGTGGACGTCGAGCCAGCTCGTAGCCGCCGTCGCCGCGTGGGCGATCGGGTTCGTCCTCTGGGACTTCCAGTGGGTGACCTCGTTCCGCTTCGTGTCGGAGCGCGTCGTCGCGCTGCTCGACGCGCTCTCGCTCCACCTGCGCTACGGCAGCTTCGCCGAGGGGATCGTGAGCCTTGGCCACCTCGCGTACTTCGTCGCGCTCGCCGCGGTGACCGCCGCCCTCGCCCGCTTCTCCTTCGTCTGGCGCCGGGTCTCGGGCGGATGACCGCCCTCGCGCTGTGCGGCCTCGTCGCCCTCGCGTTCGGCGCGGGCTCGTACTACGCCATCGGGAGCGCCGGCTGGTTCGCGCGCGCCAATCTCGCGCTCGGAGCGCTCGCGCTCCTCGTCGCCGCCGTCGGCACGGCGCTCCGCGCCCGCAGCGCCGCCGCGCCCCCGTTCCGCGGTCCGCTCCTGCGCGGCGTGCTGGGCGTCGCGCTGACCCTCGCCGGCGGCGTGGCGCTCGAGCGGCTGGCGACCGCGTCGGGGCGCAGCTTCGACTGGTCGTTCGAGCAACGCTTCGAGCTCTCGCCGGCGACCCTGCGCGCCCTGGCGGAGCTCGGCCAGGTGCAGGCGACGCTCTTCCGCGACGAGTTCGACCCCCGCGCCCGCAGCACGCGGCTGCTGCTCCGGGGGCTCGAGGAGAGCGGTCACCTGCGCGTGCGCGAGCTCCCGCTCGGTCACTCGCCGGAGCTCGAGGATCGCTTCGAGGTCGCCGGCTCGAACACCGTCGTGTTCGAGGTCGACGACCGCTTCGAAACCGTCGATCGTCCCACCGAAGGGACGTTCTACGAGGCGCTCTACCGGCTGCGCCCGCGCGACGCCGCGGTCGTCTACGCAATGCGCGGCGCGGGCGAGGGCGACCTCTCGGATCGCTCGAACGCCGGCTTCTCGGGGCTCGCCGCCGCGCTGCACACCGAGGGCTTCCGCGTGCGCGAGCTCGTGACCGGCACGGGCGCGGACGTGCCCGACGACGCCGCGCTCGTCGTCGCGCTCGCGCCGCGCCGGCCGCTGCGCCCGGAGTCGCTCGCCGCGCTCGAGCGCTACCTCGCGCGCGGTGGACGCCTGCTCGCGTTTCTCGAGCCGGGCGCGTCGAGCGGCCTCGAGGAGCTGCTGCGGCGCTTCGGGCTCGAGTCGCCCGACGCGCTCGTCGTGGACCCCGCGTCGGGCGCCGTCGCGGGCGACGCGCCGGGCGTCAGCCCGCTCGCGTTCTCCTACGTCGAGCACCCGGTGACGCGCGGCCTCGACAAGGGCCGCATGACGTTCTTCCACGGAGCGCGCCCGTTCGTCC
>DATAGA010000363.1:0-4099 GCA_036257215.1 Myxococcota bacterium | reverse complement strand
GCGAGGTGCGCGCCCGCGCGCTCGTCCTCGCGACCAACGCCTACACCCCGGCCCTCGGCTTCTTCCGCGCCGGCATCCTGCCGCTCCACTCGTTCGTGTTCGCGACGGAGCCGCTCGCGCCCGAGCGCTGGAAGGAGGTCGGCTGGGGGGACTGGGACGGCTTCACCGACGACATGGACCGCATCGCGTACGCGTGTCGCACGCCGGGCGGGCGACTCCTCTTTGGAGGCGGGGGCAACCCGGCGTACGCCTACCGCTACGGCGGCGCGCTCGCGCCCGGGCGCGACGAGCGCGCGCTGCGCTTCATGCAGCGCGCCATGCTGGGCTACTTCCCCTCGCTCGGCGGCGCCGCGATCGAGCACCGCTGGTCCGGGCCGCTCGCCATCACGCTCGACCGAGTCTGCTCGATGGGCGTCGGCGGCGAGGCACGCAACGTCTACCACGCGCTCGGCTACAGCGGCCACGGCGTCGCGCTCGCGCTGCTCGCGGGCCGCGTGCTCGCCGACCTCTACGACGGCAACCACGAGGCGTGGCGCGACCAGCCCTTCTACCAGAAGCGCCTGCTCCCGCTCCCGCCCGAGCCGCTGCGCTGGCTCGGCTACCAGGCCTACACGCGCGCGACGGGCCGCTCCCCGCGTCGGCGCGCGTAGCGAGGCGGCGAGCGGGCCGCTTGGTCCTGCGCCGTCCCCAACTAGACGACTAAGCGCTCCACAGGCGGTCGAGGCCGCGCTCGAGGGCCGCGAACATGCGGTCGAGCTCGTCGTGCGTGACGACGAGGGGCGGCGAGAGCGCGACGAGGTCGCGGATGCCGCGGACGACGACCCCCTCCTCGCGCGCGAGCTCGTGGGCCGCGAGGCCGAGGGCGTTCGGGGCGGCGTCGGCGTAGCGCCCGCGCGGCGGTCGGCGCAGCTCGGCGGCGCCGATCAGGCCCACGCCGCGCACCTCGGCGACGGCCGGGTGCTTCGCGAGGCGCGCGAGCGCCGCCAGGAAGCGGGGGCCGACGTCGTCGCGCACGCGTTCGACGAGCTTTTCGCGCTCCATCACGTCGAGCGTCGCGAGCGCCGCGGCGCAGGCGACGGGGTGGCCCGTGTAGGTGAAGCCGTGGGCGAAGTAGCCGCCGGCCTCGAGCGCGTCCGCGATCTCCTCGCTCACGAGCGTCGCGCCGAGCGGCACGTACCCGCTCGTGATGCCCTTGGCGAGCGTCATGAGGTCGGGGTCGAGGTCCCAGAGCTCCGACGCGAACCAGGCCCCGAGTCGGCCGAAGCCCGTGATCACCTCGTCCGCGACGAAGAGGATCTCGTGGCGGCGGCAGATCTCGCGGAGCTCACCCAGGTAGCCGGGCGGCGGTACGACGACGCCGCCCGCGCCCTGCACCGGCTCGACGAACATCGCCGCGATCGTGCCGGCCCCCTCGCGCGCGATCGCGCTCTCGGTCTCCTCGAGACACCAGGCGCCGTACGCCTCCGGCGACTTCCCGCTGCCGTAGTGGTTGGGACCGGGCACGTGCACGAAGCCCGCGAGCGGGAGGTCGAACGGGTCCTGGCAGCTCGGCAGCCCCGTGAGGCTCGCCGTCGCGAGCGTGACGCCGTGGTAGGCGAAGCTGCGCGCGAGGAGCTTCGTCTTCTCGCGGCGGCCGCGCAGCTTCCAGTAGCCGCGGATCACCTTGAGAGCGGTCTCGTTGGCCTCGGAGCCCGAGTTGCTGAAGAGCGTCCGGCGCAGCCGTCCGGGCGCGAGCGCGACGAGGCGCGCGGCGAGCCGGATCGCGGGCTCGGTCGTCGTGTTGAAGAAGGAGGGGTAGAAGGAGACGGCCCGCATCTGGGCGGCGACGGCGTCGAGGATCTCCTGGCGGCCGTGGCCGATGTTCACGCACCAGAGGCCCGCGAGGCCGTCGAGCAGCTCGCGGCCGTCCTCGCCGACGAGGGTCGAGCCGCGCGCCGCGCGCACGACGTGCGTGCCCTCGCGATACATCGCGCGGTGGTCGGTGAAGGGGTGCAGGTGGTGGGCGCGGTCGAGACGCCGTAGCTCGTCGAGGTCGAAGCGCTCCATCCCGCGACGGAAGCACGGCCGCGGCGGCGCTGCCAGCGAGGCCGGGTCGCGCCGGACTTGCCGCCAGTCGGCTCCGGCGGTACCGCTCGCCCGTGGAGCCGCTCCTCCTCGCCAAGGACCTCGCGCCCGGCGACCGCGCGCTCGCGCACGCCGAGTGGGGGGACGTCGCGGTCCACCGCGTGCGCGGCGCGGTAGACCCCGATTTCACGCCGGCCTACCAGCGCCTCTGGGCCGCGTTCGGCGCCCGCGGCGAGATGGAGCGGCGGGTGGTGATCGAGGAGCGCATTGCCTGGGACCCGGCGCGACCCACCGGCGCGAGCGCCCTCGCGTACGAGCTCCTCGTCGTCCGGCGCGACGGCGAGATCGCGGCGCTGCGCGACCACACGGCGGTCGTGCGGCTCGACGGAGATGGCCGGCCGCTCCCGGGACCGGTCGTCGTGCACCTCTCGCACGCGTTCGTCGAGCCGCCGCACCGGGGCAGCGGGCTCGCGGGCTGGCTGCGGGCGCTCCCGCTCCAGGCGGCGCGGCGCTGCGCCGCCGCCGCCGGCGCGTCGCCGGAGGCGGCGATCGTCCTCGTCGCCGAAATGGAGCCGCTCGATCCCGCCGAGCCGGGCCGCGGTGTGCGGCTGCGCTCGTACGAGCGCGCGGGCTTTCTCAAGGTCGATCCCGAGGCGGCGCCCTACTCCCAGCCCGACTTCCGCCCCGCCGAGGAGTGGCCGGCCGGGGTACCCGAGGCGCTTCGGCTCGGCCTCGTGCTGCGACGCGTCGGGCGCGAGGACGAGCGCGAGATGCCGGCCGACGAGCTCGCCGCGGTCGTCGACGCCGTCTATTCGGTGTACGGGGTCCACGTGCCGGCGGTCGCGCTCGACCCCCTCCGCGCCGACGCCATGCGCTGGTGCGCTCGCCGCGCGCGCTTCCCCCTGCTACCTCCCACCCGTTGATCACGGCCTACCACCACCCGGGCTTCGCGGCGCCGATCGGCAACCACGTCATGCCGATGCGCAAGTTCCAGCTGGTGGCCGACGGCCTCGTGGGCCGGCAGGGGGTGCGGGTCGAGGCCCCCGCGCCGATCGCGCGCGAGGCGCTGCTCCGGGTGCACACCCCCGCGTACGTCGACGCGGTCGAGACCGGCGAGCCGCGCGCGCTCGCCGAGAGCCAGAAGTTCCCGTGGTCGCCGGCGCTCTGGCCGTCGGTGCTCCTCACGAACGGCGCGGCGCTCGCCGCCGCGACGCGCGCCCTCGCCGACGGCCTCGCCGCCGCGCTCGCGAGCGGCTTCCACCACTCGCACGCGGACCACGGCGAGGGCTTCTGCACGTTCAACGGCCTCGTCGTCGCCGCCGACGCGCTGCGCGAAGCCGGTCGCGTGCGCAGCGTCGCGGTGCTCGACCTCGACCTGCACTACGGCAACGGCACCGCGTCGCTGTGCGCGTCGCGGCCGTGGCTGTTCAACTTATCGATCTACGGCAACGACTACTGGCGCAACACGCCCTACAAGGACGTCGACACGCGCCGCCACGAGGACGGGCCCAACCACGTCTCCTATGCGCTCCCGAACGGGAGCGGCCGCGCCGAGCTGCTCGAGGCGCTCGAGCGCGGGATGGCGGCGATCCTCGCGTTCGCCCGCCCCGACCTCGTGCTCTACCAGGCCGGAGCGGACCCGTACCGCGAGGACCCCTACTCGCCTCTCGACCTCGGGCTCGACGACCTGCGCGAGCGCGATCGCGTGGTGTTCGCGTGGGCGAAGCGCGAGGGGCTCCCGCTCGCGTGGGTGCTCGCCGGCGGCTACACGCCGGACGTGTCGAAGGTCGTGGGGGTCCACCTGGGCACCTTCGACGCTGCGGCCGATGTCGCGGGCTAGCGGAGGACCGGCTGCGTGAGCCGGATGTATCGCGTGTTCGGGGTCTGGACGGGTGTCGTCTTCGCCTTCTTCTACCTCCCGATCGCGATCCTGATCCTCTTCTCCTTCAACGAGTCCAGGCTCAACATCGTCTGGACCGGATTCACGCTCGAGTGGTACGGCTCGCTCTTCGGGGACCGTACCCTCGTGCGGACG
>DATAGA010000346.1:0-3434 GCA_036257215.1 Myxococcota bacterium | reverse complement strand
CGAGCGGATCGGCGTCTGGGGCGCCAGCGCGGGCGCGCACCTCGCGCTGATGCTCGGCCTCGGCGCCGACGCGCCCGAGCTCGAAGGCGAGCTCGGCCCGCACCTCGGCGTGAGCAGCCGCGTCGCCGGCGTCGTGAGCTTCTTCGCGCCGACCGAGCTGCTCGCCGAGATCGGCCAGCCGAGCGACATCGACCGCAGGAGCCCGGACGCGCCGGAGGCGCGGCTCGTCGGCGGGCCGCTCCCCGAGAACGAAGCCCGCGCCCGGGCCGCTTCGCCGACGACGTACGCGAGCCCGGGCGACGCGCCCGTGCTGAGCGTCCACGGCACCGCGGATCGCACGGTCCCCTACGATCAGGCCGTCCGGCTCGACGCCGCGCTGCGGAAGGCCGGCGTCCCGAGCTACTTCGTCACCATCGAAGCCGGCGGCCACGGCGACTTCGGCACGGCGGCGGACGACCGCGTGGCGGCGTTCTTCGCGAAGTACCTGCAGGGGAAGCCGGTTGCGGTCTCGACGGAGACGATCCACTACCGCGGGCGTTGAGCGGGGCTCTTCCGCAGCGTGCGGGTCGCCCCGTCACGGTTCGAGGCCGCCGTGCTCCGCCGTTCAGTTGGGCCAGTAGACGTAGACGTCGTCGGGCGCGTCGGGCTCCGCGAGCGTCTTGTCCACGTTGATCGGCGACTCCGTCAGGGACGGCCAGGCCGACGCGACCTGGTCCGCGTCGTGCGCGGCGATCGCGCGGCGCAGCGCCGCGACGCGCTCCGGCTCGCGCGCGGCGAGGTCGCGCTGCTCGGTCGGGTCGTTGCGCAGGTCGAACAGGAACGCCGTGCCCGGCGGGCGCTCGCTCACGTGCAGCTTCCAGCCGTCGACGAGCGCTACCCGGTAGTGGCCCGTGCGCCAAAACAGCTCGCGGTGCGGCACGCCCTCGCCCTCGCCGCGCGCGAACGGCACCAGGTCCACGCCGTCGATCTTCCGGTCCGCGGGCAGCGGGACGCCCGCGGCGGCGGCGGCCGTCGCGAAGACGTCGAAGCCGTGCACCGGCGCGTCGTACCTCCGACCGCGCGGGACCCGCGCCGGCCAGCGCACGAAGTACGGCACGTGGATGCCACCCTCGAAGAACGTGATCTTCCAGCCGCGGAAAGGCCGGTTCACGTCGGGCAGGCCGATGTAGCCGGGCGCGCCGTTGTCGGACGTGAAGAACACCAGCGTGTCGTCCTCGAGCCCGTGCGCGCGCAGCGCCTCGAGCACGCGCCCGACGCCCCGGTCGAGTGCGCGGATCATCGCCGCGTACACGCGCATCCGGTGGTCCGGGACGTGCGCGAGCGCATCGTAGTCCGCCCGCCAGGCCTGGAGCGGCGTGTGCGGCGCCCAGTGCGCGAGGTACAAGAAGAACGGGCGGTCCTCGTTGGCCTCGATCGCCTTCACCGCCTCGTCGGCGTAGTAGTCCGTCAGATAGCCGGCGGGCGCGAACGCGGGCCCGCCGTTGAACGACGCGGCGTGCTTGCCCGCGCGCCAGAGGAATCGGTCGATCGGGTCGAAGTCCTGCTTGGCGTTCACGACATTCGGATCGTCGACGGGCAGGTAGAGCATGCTGGCGAGGAGCAGGCTCTCGTCGAAGCCCTGCTGGTGCGCAGCCATGCCGTGCGTCCCGCCGAGATGCCACTTGCCGATGTGGACGGTGTGGTAGCCGGCCGTCTTGAGCAGCTCGGCGAGCGTGAGCTCCGACGCGGGCATGCCCTGTGCGTCGAAGTCGCCCGCCGCGCCGTCGTGGCGGATCATCGGGCGCAGCCGGCCGGGCATCCCGTTCCACAGCCGCGGCACGATCGTGCTCATGCCGGCCGGTGTGGGCGTGAACTCGAAGCCGAAGCGCGTGCCGTAGCGGCCCGACAGGAGCGCGGCGCGCGAGGGCGCGCACGTCCCGTTGGCGGAGTACCCCGCTGTGAAGGTCACTCCGTCGCGCGCGAGCGAGTCGATGCTCGGCGTGGGGACGCTGCCGCCCGCGACGCCTCCGCCGTTCCAGCTGAGGTCGTTCCAGCCGAGGTCGTCGGCCACGATCACGACGATGTTCGGCGGCCGCTCGCCCGGCGCGCGCCCGTGCGGGTCCACGCCGCGGTCCCACGTGATCGGCACGTTCGGGCCCACCGGCACCCGGCGCTGCACCGCGAAGCCGATCAGGGCGAGCAGGAGGCGGTCCTGGAGGTACCAGCCCGCGCCGACGGCGAGGACGAGCGCCAGAGCGACGACCGAGAGCACCTTCCGCGCGCGGCTCACGCGAACAGCGCCTCGCAGCCGCTGCCCGCGAGGACCGCGTCGACGGCGCGCCGGTCGGCGGGCGGGAGCGCGACCCGCGCCTCGCGCAGCGAGCGTAGGCACTTGCCCTGGTACGGGAAGGGCTGCTGGGTCCACGGCCGGCCGTCGATCCTGCACTCGACGCGCTCCGCGCCGCGCGCCAGCGCGTCGGCGTTCGCGAGCAGGAACGGCGCGTACACGCGGCCGACCTCCGCGATCAGCGCGCGCAGCGTGTCGGGGATCGCGTCGCGGCTCACCCAGTCCTGCGCGCGCGGCTCGAGCCCCGACAGCTCCTCCACGACGTCCACCCAGGCGACCACGCGCGGCGCGAGCTCGAGCGCGAGCGCGCTCGGCGTGGGGTCGAAGCAAGCGAGCTGCGTAAGCTGGCCGTAGAGCGCGAAGTCGCTCGCGCCTGGGCGCGCGCCCATGACGAAGCGGGACGCCTCCAGGTGCGCGTCGAGCCGCGTCAAGAGCCGCACGTAGCTCTCCTCGATCACCCGCGCCGTCGTCGCGTTCGAGCCCACGACGCCGAGCCGGCCGATCTGGCGCTCGGCGAACGCCCTTCCGAGCTCGACGTGCTGCGCCTCGGGCGAGTCGGTGCGGCGCCAGCGCGGCAGGATCGCGGCGGCCTTGGCGACGTCGGGCTCGAACGCCCAGCGGTAGTGGAACATGGCCTTGGTGAGCCACTCGTCCGCGTAGTCCTCGAGCAGCGCGTCGAGGAACGCGACTGCGGGGTCGGGGGGAATCACCTCGCGGCCGGAGTGGCTGCGCTCGAGCTCGCGGATCAGCGGCGTCGAGTCGGTGCGGGCCTCGAGCTCTCCGTCCGCGCCGCGGACGATCAGCTGCGGCAGCAGCTCGACCTTCGGCCGCGGCAGCGCGCGCGCCTCGAGCCCCCCCGACTGCACCCACGTGAACGGGATGCGCCGGTAGCGCAGCGCCGCGCGCAGCTTGCGGCTATAGGGCGACCCGGGCGCGCCGATCATCGTCAACACGGATTCGTTCACGAGGTGGCCTCCGCCAGCAGCGCGAACACCATCCGCTCGAGCGCGGCCGCGGCCCGCTCCCGTCCCAGGCGCTGGTCCGTGCGCATGCGATCCCAGGTCTCGAACGAGAGCGCGGCGTCGAGCGCCTCGACGACCTCCGCGGG
>DATAGA010000331.1:0-1755 GCA_036257215.1 Myxococcota bacterium | reverse complement strand
GTGTGCGGGTTGATGTCGAGCAGCGCCGCGGCGCCACGCGGACCCTCGATGCGGCCGCGCGTGCGCGCGAGCGCGGCCTCGATGTGGAGGCCCATCGCCTCGTCGAGCGTCGGGAAGCGGCCGTCGCCGGCCGTTGCGGCGTCGCCGCGGCCGTCCGGGACGCTTGCCCTCGCCGCCGCCGCCGACGACGACGCCGACGCGGCGGGCGACGGGCGCGGCGTGCCGGCGGGCGCGACACCGAGCGCGGTCGCCACGTCGAGCCGCTCGCCGTTGCCGAGGATCACCGCGCGCTCGATCACGGCGCCGAGCTCGCGCACGTTGCCGGGCCAGGGATACGCGACGAGCAGGTCGAGGTCCTCGGGCGCGGGGATCCGAGGCGCCGCGCCGAAGCGCGTCGCGGCGCGCAGCGCGAAGTGGTTCGCGAGCGCGGGAATGTCCTCCGGGCGCTCGCGCAGCGGCGGCACCTCGATCGGGAGGACCGCGAGGCGGTACCAGAGGTCCTCGCGGAACGTCCCTTCCGCCACCATCGCGCGCAGGTCGCGGTGGGTGGCGGCGACGATGCGCACGTCGACGTGCAGCACCTTCTGGCCGCCGACGCGCTCGAACGTGCCGTCCTGCAGGATCCGGAGCAGCCGCACCTGCGCGGCCGGCGGCAGCTCGCCGACCTCGTCGAGGAAGAGCGTCCCGCCGTCGGCGCGCTCGAACCAGCCCTTCCGCTGCGCGGCAGCGCCGGTGAAGCTGCCGCGCTCGTGGCCGAAGAGCTCCGAGTCGATCAGGCCGGAGGGGATCGCGCCGCAGTTGACGCGCAGGAACGGGCCCGACGCGCGGCGCGAGCGCGCGTGGATGGCCCGCGCGACGACCTCCTTGCCCGACCCCGTCTCGCCGAGCACGAGCACCGGCACGTCCGACGGCGCGGCGAGGCCGACCCGCTCCATCACCTCGCGAAAGCCGGCGTCGCCGCCGACGATGGTCTCCTGCAGGTCCGAGCGCCCGAGGCGGGAGAGCAGCGTGCGCCGATCCGCCTCCGCGGCCTCGCGCTGCGCTTCGGCTTCGCGCAGGCGGCGGTCGTGGGCGAGCGCGTAGCCGAACGGCTCGAGCAGCGCGCGCACGACGGCCGGATGATCCGCGGCGAAGCCGCGCGCGCGACGCGAGGCGAGGACGAGGAGCCCGATCGGTCCGTGCTCGTCGGCGAGCGGGGCGAGCAGCACGTCGCCTTCGAGCTCCGCGGGGAGCGCGCCGGGCAGGCGATCGGACAGCGCGGCCGCGCGTCGGTGCAGCACGCGGCCGTCGCGCGCGAACGCGAGCAGCGCTTCGAGCTCCTCCGCGTCCACCTCCGAGCGCGTCGAGCGGGGCACTGCAGCGGACGAGCCGCAGTCGCTCGCCGCGAGCGTCTCCACGCAGCCGCGGGCCACGTCGAACCAGCGCACGAGCAGCGCGTCGACCGGCAGCCGGCGCGCGACGAGCGGCGCGACGCGCTCGACCGCCTCACCGATCTCGAGGTGACGGCCGGCTTCGCGCCAGGTTTCGAGCAGCATCGGGCCGAGCGCCTGCAAGTCGTGCTCCGTGATGGATTCGGCGTTCACGGGTAGCAGATCTACTAAATCCGTCAAATGTGGTAGATCGCCCGTCTCTAATCACGGAATTGACGTTCCGAACGGTTCCTCTGCGGCGCGGGACGTGGCACGCGCCTTGCGACCTCCGCGCGCCACCGGACCCGACCGGGAGGGGTGTGCATGCGAGCGAACGCGAAACGAG
>DATAGA010000319.1:0-6096 GCA_036257215.1 Myxococcota bacterium | reverse complement strand
CGCACGGTCGTCGGCGTGGCGGAGACCGAGACCCCGCCCGCGTTCGTCGCGCCGGCGGCGGGCCCGACCTACGAGGACGCCGTCGCCCTCGCCGGGCTCGTGGCGCTCTCCGTCCCGGCCGACCTCGACCTCTTCCCGCCGCCGGCGCGGGCCGAGATCGAGGAGCTCGCCGCGCTGATCGAGCAGGTCGCCGCCGAGGGACCCGACGCCTACGACGGCGCGGACGCGGTGGCCGTCATCGCGACGGCCGCCGTGCTGATCCGCCATCTGGAGGCGCTGCCCTGCCCGGCGTGGTAGAGGCGCCTCGACGCGCCATGCCGCCCGTGATCGACATGTGGGCGCCGTTCGTGCCGTCCCGCGAGATCGCCGCGCACGCGAGCGTGCACTTTCCCGAGGCGATGCTCGGCTACCTGCGCGTCTTCTTCGGACGCGAGCCCACCCTCGAGTCGGCGCGGCGGATGATCGCGGCGCTCGCCCGCGACGACGACGCCATTCTCGCCGACCTCGACGAGGCGGGAGTGGCGCTGGCGCTCGTCACGGGCTTCGACGAGCGCTCGACCGCGGGCTCGACGTTCGTCTCGAACGAGAGCGTGGCCGCGCTCGTCGGGCGCAACCCCGGCCGCTTCCTCCCGTTCGCGGGCGCGGACGTCATGCAGGGTGTCGAGGCGGTGCGCGAGGTCGAGCGCTGGGTGCGCGAGCGCGGCTTTCGCGGGCTCTCGCTGCGGCCGTTCATGATCGGGCTCCCGGCCGACGACCCGCACTACTACCCGTTCTACGAGAAGTGCGTCGAGCTCGCGGTCCCGGTCAGCGTGCACGCGTCCGCCAACTGGACGACGGCGCGCCCCAGCGAGCTCGGTCACCCGCGCGCCTTCGACCGCGTCGCGTGCGACTTCCCCGACCTGAAGCTGATCCTGAGCCACGCCGGCTATCCCTGGGTGCTCGAGGCGTGTCTGCTCGCGTGGAAGCACCCGAACCTCCACCTCGAGCTCGCGGCGCACCGGCCGCGCTACTTCGCCGCGCCGGGAGCGGGCTGGGAGCCGCTGCTCCGGTTCGGGCAGACGACCATCCAGGACAAGATCCTCTACGGCACCGGCGCCTTCCTGCTCGGCCGCAAGCCCGCCGAGCTCGTCGGCGAGATGCGCGCCTTGCCGGTCGCTCCCGCGGTGCTGGAGAAGTGGCTCTACGGCAACGCGGCGCGGCTCCTCGGGCTCGGCGGCTAGCCGGTCGCTCTCCCCGGCCGACGACCGACGCGCGCGCTCGTTGTTACGTTCCCCGCCATGAGCGAGGACGCGATCACGCCGACGGCGATCCGCCAGGACGGCCCGCGCACGCTCGCCATCGCGTGGGCGGACGGACACGAGAGCCGGCTCGACGTGCGCGAGCTGCGTCTCGCCTGCGGCTGCGCGCGCTGCGTCGACGAGTGGACCGGCGAGGAGCGCCTCGACCCCGCGAGCGTCCCCGAAGACGTGCACCCGCTGCGGATCGAGCCCGTCGGCCGCTACGCCATCCAGGTGTCGTGGAGCGACGGCCACGACTCGGGGATCTACCCGTTCAGGAGACTGCGGGAGCTCGGCTAGCGGCGGCGGAGGCGTCGTCGCCGCCTTCGAGTCGCATCAGCCAGACGAGGAGCAGGAGCCCCGGGATCGCGAGCGCCGCGGTGAGCGCGAAGAACGGCGCCCAGCCGAGCGCCGCCGCCAGCCAGCCGCTGCCCGAGGAGAGCGCGGTGCGCCCCGCCGCCATGAGCGAGGTGAGGAGCGCGTACTGCGTGGCGGTGAAGCGCGCGTTGCAGAGACCCGAGAGGTAGGCGACGAAGGCGGCCGAGGCGAGCCCGCCGGTGAAGCTGTCCGCCCCGACGGCGACGGCGAGCATCGGCACGCTGTGACCGGTGACGGCGAGGAGGCTGTAGAGCAGGTTCGTCGCGGCCTGGAGCACGCCGCCGACGAGCAGCGCGCGGAACGTGCCGAGGCCCGCGACGAGCGCGCCGCCGACGGCGACCCCCGCCATCGTGGCGACGATGCTCCACACCTTCGTGACGCTCGCGACCTCGAGCTTCGTGAACGCCATGTCGACGTAGAACGGGTTGGCCATCTTCCCGCTCACGGCGTCGCCGAACTTGTAGAGCAGCGCCAGCAGGAGGATCGCGACCCAGCCGCGGCGACCCACGAAGTCCGCGAGCGGCTCGACCACGGAGACGCGCAGCGCCGCCGCGATCCGCGCGAGGCCGGACGCGGCCGGCGCAGCCGCCGCGCCGCGCGCGACGGCCGCGGGGACCGCTGCGTGCGCGTCCCCGCGCGCGGGCTCCGGCGCGGCGAGCGCGGCGACGACGCCGACGCCGACCAGCGCAGCCATCACCGCGTAGACGCCCGACCACGGCAGCGCCGCGGCCAACGCGAGCGCGCCGGCGCCCGAGGCGAGCATGCCGATCCGGTAGCCGAGCTGCGTCGCCGCGGCGCCGGCGCCCTGCTCGTCGGCGCCCAGGATCTCGATCCGGTACGCGTCGACCACGACGTCCTGGCTCGCGGAGAAGAAGGCCACCGCGAGCGCCGCCGCCGCCGTCGCGAGCGGCGCGTGGGCCGGGTCGCTCGCGCCGAGCGCGACGATCGCCGCCGCGAGCCCGAGCTGCGTCGCCAGCGCCCAGCCGCGGCGACGTCCCAAGAGGCGCGTGAGCGGCGGCAGCGGTGCGTGGTCGAGCACGGGCGCCCAGAGGAACTTGAAGCTGTACGGGAGACCGACCAGCGCGAAGAGGCCGATCGTCTGCAGGTCGACGCCGACCTCGCGCATCCAGTAGTCGAGCGTCCCGAGCGTGAGGAGCAGCGGCAGCCCGCTCGAGAACCCCATCGCGAGGATCACCAGCATGCGGCGGTCCGCGTAGACCGCCGCCGCCTCGCGCCAGCCGCGCCGCGGCGCCTCGCCCTGCATGCCCTCCTCGCGCGCCTCTCGGCGCCCCCCCGGGTTCGGCGCCCCCCGCGCCGCGCTTGAGCCGCCGCCTCTAGAAGTGGGAGAGCTCCGCGACGCGCTCGCGGTGCCAGTCGCCGTCGCCGAAGGCGGCCGCGTTGGCGAGCGAGCGCTTCAGGTAGAAGTGCATGTCGTTCTCCCACGTGAAGCCGATGCCGCCGTGCATCTCGACGGCCGTGCGCGCGACCGCGCGGTAGACGTCGCAGCACGCGGCCTTCGCCATGGCGGCCGCGAGCGGCGCGTCCTTCGGCCGCGCGTCGAATGCCCAGGCCGCGTACCAGACGAGCGCGCGCGCCGGCTCGATCCGCGCCGCCGCCTCGGCCGCCATGTGCTGCACGGCCTGGAACGAGCCGACCGGCCGGCCGAACTGCTCACGTACCTTCACGTACTCGACCGCCCGCTCGAGCGCGCGCTCTGCGCCGCCGAGGCTCTCCGCCGCGATCGCGACGGCGCAGGCGTCGAGGACTCGCGCGACCAGCGGTCCAGCGCCGGAGGCGCGCGCGGCGCCGGCCGCGCGCTCGCGCCGCTCGAGCAGCGCCTCGCGCGGGAGCTGCACGCCGCGCAGGCGCAGCTCGCACTCGCGCCGCGTCTCGTCGACGGAGACCAGCAGCTCCTTCTTCAGGCCCTTGGCGTCGCCCGGCACGGCAAACAGCGAGACGCCGTCGTAGCCGGCTCCGGCGCTCGCGCGCGCGGTGCGGAACGCCGCGAGCACGAGGTCCGCGAGGTGGCCGTACGGGACGAACGGCCGCGTGCCGTCGAGCAGGAAGCCGCCGCCGCGGCGCGCGGCGCGGTCGCGCAGCGCGCCGCCGTCGGGGCGCGCCTCGAGCCCCTCGAAGAGGGCCACCGTCGCGATCGCCTCGCCGGCGGCGAGCGCGGGCAGCCAGCGCTCCTGCTGCGCGCGCGTGCCGGCCTCGCGCAGCGCGACGACGGCCGCGACCGACGAGGCGAGGAACGGCCCGGGCGCGACGGCGCGACCGAGCTCGTGGAGCAGGACGGCCGCGTCGAGCAGGCCCAGCCCGGCGCCGCCCAGCGCGTCGGGCACGAGCACGCCGAGCCAGCCGGCCTCGGCGAAGGCGCGCCAGAGCGCGGCGTCGTGGCCCGACGGCTCGGCCGCGATCTTGCGCACGCGCTCCATCGGGCACTCGGCCGCGAGCAGCTCGCGCGCCGCGTCGCGCAGCCGCTCCTGCTCCTCGGAGAGGGCGAAGTCCATCGCTCCCTCAGGCCGAGCGCGGCAGCCCGAGGCCGCGCTGCGCGATGATGTTCTTCTGGATCTGCGACGTGCCGCCGCCGATGATCATGCCGAGGCTGAACATGAACTGGTACGGCCAGAGCCCGCCGTCCTCGAGGTGGAGCGAGCCGCGGTAGAGCGGCCCGGTCAGCCCGAGCAGCTCGATCGCGGTGCGCGCGAGCTCGTGGTTCAGCTCGGTCGTCGCGAGCTTCGTGATCGACGCCTCGATCCCGCCCTTGCGGCGGTGGAGCGCGGCCGTGAGGTTCCGGTAGGCGAGGAAGCGCAGCGCCTCGACCCGGATCTTGAGCTCCGCGAGGCGCTGGCGCACGAGCGGGTCCTCGCTCGCGGGCCGGCCGCCGCGGCGCGCGCGGCGCGCGACGCGCAGGAGCCCCTCGAAGAGCTGCTGCGTCTGCGTGGTCGAGCCGAGCATGTTGCGCTCGTGCACGAGCGTCGTGTTCGCGACCTTCCAGCCCTCGTCGAGCGGCCCGACCAGGTTCTCGACCGGCACCCGCACGCCGTCGAACAGCACCTCGTTGAAGCCCGCGTCGCCCGTCATCTGGACGAGCGGGCGCAGCTCGATGCCCGGCGAGCGCATGTCGATCAGGACGTAGCTGATGCCGTGGTGCTTCGGCGCGTCGGGGTTCGTGCGCACGAGGCAGAACATGAGGTCCGCGATCTGGGCGTTGCTGGTCCAGATCTTCCGGCCCGACACGACGAAGTGATCGCCCTCGCGGCGGGCGCGGGTCTGGAGCGACGCGAGGTCGCTCCCGGCGCCGGGCTCCGAGTAGCCCTGGCACCACACGTGCTCCGCGCTGCGGATCTTCGGGAGGAGCTCGCGCTTCTGCGCCTCGGTGCCCCACTGGATCAGCGTCGGGCCGACCATCGCGAGGCCCATCTGGCCGATCAGCGCGGGCGCGCGCGCGCGCACGAGCTCCTCGCCGAGGATGGTCTGCTCCATCACGGTGGCGCCGCGGCCGCCGTACTCGCGCGGCCAGCCGATCGCCACGTAGCCGGCTCGGTCGAGCGCGCGCTGCCACGCCTTGAGAGCGGCCAGCCGCGCGCCGCCGAGCTCCTCGCGCGGTCCGCTGCGCGGCGCGCGCGCAGCGCGGGCCGGGACGTTGTCGCGCAGCCAGCGGCGCAGCTCGCCCTGGAAGCGCTCCTCCTCGGGCGTGAGGTCGAGGTCCACGGCGGCCGATGTTACCCCGGCCCGAGCGCCGCGAGGAACGCTGCGAGCGCTCGGTCGAACGCGGCGGGCTGCGCGAGGTTCACGACGTGACCCGCGTTCGGCACGACCTCGAGGCGCGCGCCCGGGATCGACTCGGCGAGAGCGCGCGACGGCTCGAGGCTCGCCGTGTCGCGCATGCCCGCGACGACGAGCGTCGGCGCGCCGACGCGCGCGAGCTCCGCGCGCCGCTCGGCGACCGGCGCGAGCCCCGCCAGCACGCCTCGCAGCGTCCCGACCAGCCCGTGGGACGCATGCTCGAGGAAGCCCGCGCGCACCAGCGCGGCGCCGCGCGCGTCGAGGCCCGAGCCCGGCCCCCACGCGAAGCGAGCGCCCGCGCTCTCGAGCCCCTCGCGCTCGATCGCCTCGGCAAAGGCGAGCGCGTGCGCCGAGATGCCGCGCCCGGAGCCGCGCCCGCCCGGCATCGACGCGAGCACGAGACCCCGCACGGCGTCGGACGCGCGCAGCGCCACCTCGAGCGCGACGGCCGCGCCGAGCGAGAGCCCGACGAAGACCGCGCGCGGCTCGCCGGCGTCGGCGAGCACGCCGAGCGCGTCGCCGACCAGCGCCTCCATCGTGTAGGCGCCGGCGTCCTCCGGCGCCTCGCTGCGCGCGTCCGACGCCGTGCGGGGTCTCGTGCTCGCGTCGATGCCGGGCGGGCGCGGCTCCGGGCGCGGCATCTCGGCGCACG
>DATAGA010000026.1:0-4346 GCA_036257215.1 Myxococcota bacterium | reverse complement strand
CGACGCGGCCGCGCTCGAGCACGCAGATGCGGTCGGCGTGGCGCACCGTGGAGAAGCGGTGCGAGATCAGGATCGTCGTCGCGCGGCGGGTCGCGGCGAGGATGCGGTCGAAGATCTCCGCCTCGCCGCGCACGTCGAGCTGCGCCGTCGGCTCGTCCAGCAGCACGAGACCGGCGCCGCGTCGCACCGCGCACAGCGCGCGCGCGAGGGCGACGCGCTGCCACTGGCCGCCCGAGAGGTCGGTCCCACCCGGGTAGCCGCGCGCGAGGATCGTGTCGAGCGCCGCGAGGTCGGCCGCACCGGCCTCTGCGAGCGCGGCGCGCACGGCGTCGTCGAGGGCGGGATCGGGCTCGCCGCCGAGCCCCAGCGCGTCCGGCGCGACGTTGTCGCGCAGCGGCAGCTCGAAGCGCACGAAGTCCTGGAAGACGGCGGTGACGCGCGCGCGCCAGGCGTCGACGTCGAGCGCGCGCAGGTCCACGCCGTCCACCTCGATGGCGCCGCCCTGCGGGTCGTAGAGCCGGCACAGGAGCTTGGCGAGGGTCGTCTTGCCGGCGCCGTTCTGGCCCACGATCGCGAGCGAGGAGCCGGCGGGGAGCGCGAGGTCGAAGCCCTCGAGCACGGGCGCCGCGGCGCCGGGGTAGCCGAACGTCACGTCGCGGAAGCGGACCTCGCGCGCCGGGAGGCCGGTGGCCGGCTGCGCGCCGGGCGGGAGCGCTCCGGCCGTCGCCATCGCGGGCTCGAGCCGCAGCACCGCGGCCGCGGGCGCGGCCGCTCCGTCGAGCGCCCACGAGAGCCCGCCGAACGCGATCGCCGTCGTGCCGACCGCGGCCGTCGCGAAGGTCACGAGGCGGCCGAGCGACAGCGCGCCGTTCGCGGCGTCGAGGCCGAGCGAGCCGAACACGATCGCGTTCGCCGCGAGCACGAGGAGGAGGCTCCAGGTGACCGGGCGCTCGCGCAGCCTGGTGGCCTCCCAGCGCAGGTCGAAGAGCTGGCGGCGCCGCGCGCGGAAGCGCTCCACGGTCCACCCGGCCAGCCCGAAGAGGCGCACCTCCTTCGCGGCGGGCGGGTCGACGGCCAGGCGGTACGCGTACTCCGCGTGCCGCTGCGCCTCGCGCACCGCCTCCGTCTCGCGGTCGCGCCACACGCCGGCCTCGCGCAGCAGCCAGTGGGTGCCGAGCCACGCGCCGCCCAGCACGATCGGCGCCCACCACGCGTACGCCGCGAGCACCAGCGCCGAGGCGAGGCCGCCGAGCAGCTCGACCAGCTCGCCCGCGATGAAGTCCATCGAGATGTAGAGCGGCGGCCCGCTGATGCCGAGGTCGAAGTCGCGCGCCATCACGAGGTCGTTGGCGAGCGCGGGATTCTCGAGATGTCCCATGCCCGCCGGTGCGACGCAGGCGGCGGTCAGCCGGTCGTAGAGCCAGGCCGCCGTGCGGCTCCCGAGGTTGGCGCCGAGCATCTGGTGGACGGGCGCGAGCACCTGGAGGGCTACGAAGATCGCGCCCATGCCGGCGAGGGGGAGCGTCAGGTCGTCGCCGCGCTGGACGGCGCCGACGAGCGCGCCCATCGCGAGCGCGAACGCGGCGGGCAGGAGGCCGCGCAGGACCAGCACCGTCCACCAGGCCGCGGCCAGCGCCGCGTCGGCGCGGCGCAGGACGCCGGCCAGCTTCCACTCGTTGCGGGCGCGCAGGCGCGCCAGCGGCGAGAGCGGGGCGGCGGGCGGCGCACTCGTCGTCACGTACCCAGCATGCCACGCTCCCGGATGTCGGATGGAACGGACGGACGCGCCCATCGCGGCGGCCGGCGCCCCCGGGGAAGAAGCGGCCCGGGGCGGGAGCTGTCGATCCGAGGCCGTCCCGTTCGACTCGCTGCGAACCCCACTCGAGGAGGAGCGAGCGATGGAATTCGCCCTGGTGTTCGTGAACCTGAAGGTGCCGCGCGGCGAGCCCGTGACGTTCGAGGAGATGGGCCGCTACGCCGGCGAGCTCGCGCGCGAAGGGAAGATCCGCGGTGGCGCGCCGCTCCAGCCCGAGGAAGCCGGCGCGCGCGTCTCTCTGCGCGGCGGCCAGGCGGCCGTCACGGACGGGCCCTTCGCCGAGAGCAAGGAGTTCGTCGGCGGCTTCATGATCGTCGACGTCGCGAGCCGGGCAGAGGCGATCGAGGTCGCGAAGCGGTGTCCGGCCACGCGATCGGGAATCGTGGAGGTGCGGGCGCTTCCCGATCGCGACGCGGAGGGGACCGCCCCGGGGACGAGCCCGCGGTTCATGTTCCTGCTCTACGGCGAGCCGGGCCTCACCGATCCCGACGGCTCGAAGTACCAGTCGATGCTGGCGTACGACCGCACGCTCAAGGGCGAGGGTTGCTACGTCGAGAGCTCGCAGCTCGGCCAGGAGCCGCCGGCTGCGCGCGTCGAGCTGCTGGGCGGCCGGGCGGTGGTGACCGACGGACCCTTCGCCGAGACGAAGGAGGTGGCGGGCGGCTACTACGTCGTCGAAGCGCGCAGTCTCGCCGACGCGATCGCCGTCGCGAAGCGTTGTCCTGCCGCGCACTGGGGGACCATCGAGGTGCGCGAGGTGATCAAGGTGCCGCCGCCGTCGGCGTGAGCCGGTCCCGGGCGGCCGGCGCGGTGAGGCGCAGCGCGATGCGCTACGTGCTCCGCGATGGCTGCGACGAACGCCGGGGGAGGTACGGGCTCGAGCGCGGGCTCCGCGCTCGAGCGCCTGACTCGCGCCGAGTACGGGCGCGTCCTCGCGATCGTGATCCGGCTGGTCGGCGACTTCGCGGTGGCCGAGGAGGCCGTGTCGGAGGCGCTCGCGGTGGCGGCGGAGCGCTGGCCGCGCGAAGGGGAGCCGGCGAACCCGCGGGCGTGGCTCGTCGCGACCGCGCGCCACAAGGCGCTCGACGCGCTGCGCCGCGCCGGTCGCCTCGAACGGATCCGCCGCGAGCTCGGTCGCGAGGCCGAGCCGCACGTGGAGCCCGACGTGGACGAGATGTGCGATGCCGCGATCCCCGACGAACGGCTGCGGCTCATCTTCACGTGTTGCCACCCGATGCTCGCGCTCGAGGCGCAGGTGGCGCTCGCGCTGCGCACGCTGTGCGGTCTCTCGACCGAGGAGATCGCGCGCGCCTTCCTCGTGCCGCCCGCGACGCTCGCCCAGCGCATCGTGCGCGCGAAGCGGCGGATCGCCGAGGCGCGCGTCCCGTACGAGGTGCCGCCCCCCGAGCTCCTGCCCGAGCGCCTCGGCGCCGTGCTCGCCGTCGTCTACCTCGTCTTCAACGAGGGCTACGCCGCGAGCCGCGGCGACGCGCTGCTGCGCACCGACCTCTGCGCCGAGGCGATCCGGCTCGGGCGCCTCGTCGTCGAGCTGCTGCGCGGCCCGGCCGCGCCCGGCGGCCGAGAGGCGAGCCCCGAAGCCGCGGGCCTGCTCGCCCTGATGCTGCTCCACGACGCGCGCCGTGCGACGCGCACCGACGAGGGGGGCGACCTCGTCCTGCTCGAGGACCAGGACCGCTCGCGCTGGGACCGCGCGCAGATCGAGGAGGGCCTCGCGCTCGCCCGCGTCGCGCTCGCGAGCCCGCGCCCCGGCCCGTACGCACTCCAGGCGGCGATCGCCGCCGAGCACGTCCGCGCCGCGCACGTGGAGGCGACGGACTGGGCCGCGATCGCGCGCCACTACGCCGCGCTCGCGGCGCTGCGGCCCTCGCCCGTCGTCGAGCTGAACCGCGCGGTCGCGGTCGCGATGGCGGAAGGCCCTGCGGCCGGCCTCGCGCGGCTCGACGAGCTCGAGCGGGCCGGCGCGCTAGCGGGCTACCACCACTTCTGGTCGGCGAAGGCGGACCTGCTGCGGCGCCTCGGACGCCGCCCGGACGCGGCCGACGCCTACCGGCGCGCGCTGGAGCTCGCCGCGACGGAGCCGGAGCGCCGCTTCCTCGCGCGCCGGCTGGCGGAGATGGCCTGACCGCTTCGCGTCGTGCGCGCGACGCCCGGCGCGCGCTCACGCCGCGCGGCAGGCGAGCAGCACCGCGGCGACGTGCCAGGTCAGCCCACCGGCGAGCGCGGAGAGCAGGACGAGCAGCACGCCGAGGGCGGTGCCGACTCGCGCCATGCGCACGGCGGTCGGCCCCGTCCGGACGTGCGGCGCGCCCCACGACCAGACGCCCGACGGCGGGAAGCGCTGCTCGGCGACCGCGCGCCGCGACGAGAGCGCGATGGAGGCGCCCACGGCGCCGGTGAGCCCGAAGAGGAGCACGCTGCCGACCCGCAGCAGCCCGGCGAGCTCCGCGCGCGCGCGCAGCACGTCGTCGTTCGCGAGCGCCTGGATCGCTGCGAGGCGCGCCGCCACGAC
>DATAGA010000025.1:0-2986 GCA_036257215.1 Myxococcota bacterium | reverse complement strand
AGGCCGTGGTCCTGGATCGCGGCCCAGAGGCGGTCGTACTTCGCGTGGTTGAGCGGCTCGAGGTGGACGTCGGAGGGCGCGGGCAGCGGCAGCAGGACACCGCCGCGCAACCCGTGCTTCGCGATCCACTCGACGTCCTCGATGGCGTCGTCGACGTCGTTCAGGTGGATGAGGCCGATGCCCGCTCGGCGCGCCGGCGCCTCGGCGCAGAAGTCGGCGAGCCAGCGGTTGTGGGCGCGCATGCCCGCGCGCCAGCGCGGGTACTGCGCCGGGCTCGGCGGCGGGGCGATGTGGAAGGCGGTGTCGTAGAACGGCGGGACCGTGTTCGGGAAGATGACCTCGCCCACGATGCCGTCGCGCTCGAGATCCGCGAGCCGCTCCGCCGAGTCCCAGTTCTTGCTCTTCTTGCCGCCGACGTGCTTCGCCGACGGGTTGCGGTAGCTCCCGCGCCAGGCGTCGAAGTCGGCGCGCTCGTCCGGCTCGAGGTACTCGCGGTACGTGTCGATCGGCGCGCCGGCGTGCGTATCGGCCGTGATGACGACGTAGGGCTCGGAGTCGAGGGCCACGGCGGCAGTGTAGCCAGCGGGGCGGCGTTTCACGTCTGGCGTGGGCGCTCTTGCCAGAGGCGCACCATGGCGAGCAGGTCCTCGGGCTGGCGCTCGAAGCGCGGGCCGGGCGCGAACCCGGCCCAGGGCTGCGCGCTCGCGGTCCACATGTTGCCGTACGGGACGTAGGCGCGCGGGTCGTCGAGCGTGCCCGGGCGCAGCGTGCGGATCTGCGGGAACTTGACCGGCTCGCTCCAGAGTCGCGTCCCGCAGTCGGGACAGCGCAGGCTGCGCCTGTGGAGCCCGTCGGGCTGGCGGACGCCGAAGAGCTTCGGCTCGCCTGCGACGAGCGCGACCCCCTCGCTGCGCACCACCATCGAGAGGCCGAACGCCGACCCGCTCTCGCGCTGGCAGTCGGTGCAGTGGCACGCGTAGAAGGCGATCGGCTCCTCGCGCAGCTCGTAGCGCACGCGGCCGCAGGTGCAGCCGCCCGGGAGGGGGTCCATCGCGCAGCCTCCGTTCGGTCGGGCGCGACGAGAGGATACGGCGCGTGCGACGCGTCCAGCGACTGGTTGATCGTCCGTCGTCTCGCTCAACGCGCGCGAGACGCAGCCCCCTCGAGCGGCCGGCCGCGGCGTCGGGCTACGCCGCCGCCAGGCGCATGCCGTCGACCGACACCGTCGTGCCGACGAGCTCCTCGCGCGTCGCGCGCTCGGCGAGCCGAGCGTCCTCGACGCTCGCGATGCAGCGCGTGCCGGCAGGCGTGTCGGCGAGCACGGTGCAGCGGGCCGGCGCGAGACCCTGGTACGAGACGGTGACGGCGGCGACGCGCGCCGGGCCGCGGTAGCGCGTGTCGACCTCCACGGTCGGCGTGGCGCGCGCCGCGTCCTCGGCGAGGTCGGCGACGAGGAGCGGCCCCGGCCCGGGCTCCGCCGAGTAGACCGCGAGGCCCGGCTTGTTGAGGAGCCCACTCAGCGCCGTCACGAGGCCCCTCGCACCGGGCCGGGCGCGTACCCGCTCCACCATGGCGGCCGTCGTCTGCAGCACGAAGTTGTTCCAGGGGCCGCCGGCGAAGCTCTCGCCGCCCGTCACCGTCGGCACGCCGTCGCTCGGGAGCCGCAGCGCGCGCTGCTGCACGCGCACCGCCGCCGGGAAGCAGCTGTAGAGCTCGACGTCCTCGATCTCCGCGAGCGCGTGACCGAGGTGCGCCTCGGCGGCCGCGCCGAGCACCTCCATCGAGGGCCAGCGGTGCAGGTCGCGCCGCTGCGAGAGCGGGAGCGAGAAGCTCGACTCGAGCGCGACGAGCGGGAAGACGATCCGCGTCGGGTCGACGCCGAGCCGCTCCGCGGCGCCGAGGCTCGCGAGGAGGATCGCGCCCGCCTGGTCCACGTTCATCTGCGCGCAGTGCCACTTGTTGTACGGGAAGGCGAACGGCCGGTTCGCCTCGCTCGGCTCGCGCAGGAACGCGGCGTCGCGCCGCTTCGGGAAGGCCGCGTGGGGGAACTCGGCGGCGACGGCGCTGAAGCCGGCGTAGAGCCGCGCGATCTCGTCGCGCTGCGCGTCGACGCTCTTGCCCTCGGCGTGGCGCAGCGCACTGTCGGCGAGCGCGAAGGGCGCCATGGGGGAGGCGAAGCCGCCCTCGATCTCCGCGCGCGTCACGATGTCGCCCACGGGCCGCTGGAACTCGTCGGGCTTCGCGTCCTCCTGCACGGTGTCGCGCAGCGCGACTCCGGCGCGGCGCGCGGCGGCCGCGCGGTGCCCGGTCTCGCCGCCGACCACGAGGGCGACCTCGAGCGCGCCCGCGCGGATGGCGAGCAGCGCGTCGTCGAGGAGCGTCTGTTGCGGGATCCCGACCTGCACGAGCACGGTGCGCGCGCGGGGCGCGCCGATCCGCTCGGCGACGATCCGACCGGGATCGGTGTAGGACCAGGTGCCGTGGGGCACCGCGACCTGCTGCACGGCGGCGAGGACGCCCGGCGCGCCCGCGTCCGCGGCAGCGGCCCGCGCGGCCTCGACCATGAGCGCCACCGGCTCGAGGCCGCCGCCGGGCTCGTCCACCCGCTGGCTCGCGACGCCGACGCCCACGACGACCGGAGTGTTCGGGTCGAGCCCCCGCCAGCGCGCGTAGCTCATCGGCGGGGCTCGGATGGGGATCGGCGGTGCATGGGGGGCTCCTCGGTCCCGGGCGCGGCCACTGCGCTCGCGCACCAGGGGTCACGGCCCGGGCGCGCGGGCCCCGATGCTAGTTGCAGACCAGCCCGGCCGCCTGCGCTCCCGCCAGCGCGTTTCCCCGGCACGCCTCGCGCTGGGGGTCCGAGATGCCCTGCACGGCGAGGCCCGGGGTCGGCGCGGGTGGATTCCACTGGCACGCGCGGTCCTCGGTGAACTCGACGGCGAGGAGCCCGCAGTCCTGGCTCGCGACGGCGCAAGGCGCGCCGTCG
>DATAGA010000300.1:0-2915 GCA_036257215.1 Myxococcota bacterium | reverse complement strand
TCGAGCAGGATCGGCACGAACGTCCGGATGCCGTGGACCACGCCGAAGACGTTGACGCCGAACACCCACTCGTAGTCCGAGAGCGGCGCCTGCCACGACGGCCCCGCGGCGAAGACGCCCGCGTTGTTGCAGACGACGTGCACCGCGCCGAACGCGTCCAGCGCGCGCTCGGCGAGTGCGCTGACCTGGTCCGCGCGCGTGACGTCCGTCGGCACGGCCGCGACCCGCGCGCCGCCGGCCGCGAGCGCGCGCTCGGCCTCGCGCAGCGGCGCCCCGTCGAGGTCCGCGGCGACCACGGCCATCCCTTCGCCCGCAAGCGCCTCGGCCAGCGCGCGGCCGATCCCGCTCGCCGCGCCCGTCACGACCGCCACCTTGCCCCGCAGCTCGCGCATGCCTCTCTCCTCCCTCAGCTCGCCCCGTACTCCGCGAGCGCGCGCTCGAGGACCGCGAGGCTCTCCGGCAGCCCGCCCGGCCGGCTCGTCGCGAGCCAGCGCTCGCGCTGCAGCGCGATCAGCTCCGCGAGGTCGTGGCGCAGCGCGCTCCGATCGGGGCCGAGCCCGAGCCGCCCGCGTAGGATGCGCCAGGTCCCGTGACGCGCGAGCCGCGCCGCCTGGCGCAGGTCCGCCGCGACCGGGTCGTCGCCCGCGAGCCGCTCGATCTCCGCGTCGAGCCGCTCGACGGTGCGCTCGAGCGCGGCCGCGTCGGGCGTTCCGTTCAGCAGCAGCGAGGGCGGCGGCGGATCGAGCGGGAAGCGCAGCGCGATGAAGAAGGGCGCGGCGTTCAGCGACTCGAGCCCGGTCTCGAGGTAGGCGTCGCCGAGGGCGAGCGCGCTCGCGGCGAGCGCGGGTGAGCCGAACACGTGCGCTCCGAGCGCCGGCTCGAAGGCGCCGTCCTCCGCGGGCTCGCCGCGCCAGGCGAGGCCGGCCGCCAGCGCGAGGGGCGCGAGGCTCACTGCGGGCGGCTGGAGATGGCCGTTGTCGCCCCAGTCGGTGAGGAGGACGCCCTCGGCGCCACAGCGCACGCCCCACGCCACGGCGTCGCGCACGTTCGCCGCGGCGTTGGACCAGCGCCCGACCAGCGCGTTCCAGCTCGACGTGCCGGGGCACACCTGGAACGGGATGCCGGCCTCGGCGAAGCGGGGCGCGTGGCCGGCGAACCCGGAGAGGAGCTCGCGCGTGTAGCCGTAGCGGCTCATCGTCTCGACGACCTGGTCAGGGATCGACTCCGGCGCGCGCGGCGCCTCGTAGTACCACGCGTCGGCCGTGAGGCCCTTGCGCGGGAGCTCGGGCAGCAGCGCGGGGTGCTGCAGCACGATGTCGCCCCAGAACTCGACGTGGCGGCCGCGCCGGTGCAGGTCCGCGACGAGCCGCAGCAGGAAGTCGAGGTAGACGCGTCCGCGGCCGTGCTCGAGGCACGCGGCCGCGCTGCGCCCGCTCCCGAGCTCGAACGTCTCGTCGCAGCCGACGTGCACGCGCCGGCTCTCGAAGCAGGGGAGCAGCGCGTCGTAGAGCGAGGCGACGAAGCGGAGCGCGTCGTCGCCCGGCGCGAGGCAGTGGCCGCCGCCCTCCACCTCGCCGAGCGGCTGGTAGGCCGGGTGGCGCAGCCAGCGCTCCATGTGGCCGAAGCTGTTCTGGTTGGGCACGAGTTCGACGCCGAGCTCGCGGCAGCGTCGGTCGAGCGCGCGGACCTCGTCCGGCGTGAGCGGCGACGCGTCGCGCCACACCGCCTCGTGGCCCGGGTACGCGAAGGTGTGCTCGACGTAGAGCTGGAGGACGTTGAGCTTCAGGGACGCGAGCGTCTCGACCAGCGCGAGGAGCGAGCCGAGCGTCGGCACGCGGTCGCGGCTCACGTCGAGCATGAAGCCGCGGCGGGCGAGCGCCGGCCAGTCGCGAATCGAGAGCGCGGGCAGGGCGGGCGCGCGCTCGCGCACGAGCTGCGCGGCCGTCTGCGCGGCGTGGAGGAGCCCGCGCGGGTCCCGGGCCCGGAGCGACGCGCCCTCGGCGCCGACGTCCAGGCGGTAGCCCTCGGCCGGAAGGTCGGCCGCGCCGAGCGCGAGCTCGAAGCGCGCACCGCCGGAGGCATGCGCGACCCCGGCGCGCCCGAGCGCGGCCTCGAGCACGCGCTGCGCCGGCGCGCACGCCGGCCCGCCGCGCGCCTCGACCGCAGCGCCGGCGTCGAGCCGCAGCCGTCCCTGCGCGCGGCGCAGCTCGCGCGGCGGAGGCCAGAGACTCAACGCGTCGCCGCTCACTCGCCGATCCACTCCTCGAACTCGGTCACCGCCGCGCGCACGTCGGCATCGCGGTGCTCGCGCAGGCTCGCAATCGCCTCGCGGATCCGCGGGTCGGGCGCGTCGTCGTATACGTCGGCGAGCGCATCCACGGCCGCGGCGGCGACGCTGGGGTCCGGGTCCGCGAGCGCGTCGAGCAGCCCCGGGGTCGCTTCGAAGGGGTCGCCCTCGGAGAGCATCTCCGCTGCTGCGGCGCGCACGTCCGGGCTCGGGTCCTCGCGCAGGAGCCGCTCCAGCTGCGCGCGATCGCCCTCGTCCGGCTCCATCCGCCCCACGGCCTCGATGCGCACGCGCGGATCGGGGTCCTCCGCCCCGCGCGCGATCGACTCGGCGCGCTCGCCGTCCGCCTCCCGTGCCCGCTCCCGGCGGGCGTGGCGCTCGCCCGCCCTCGGCTCGCGCGCGCGCGACTCCTTCGCGACGGCGCGCGGCTCGTTCGCCGCGTCCGCGCGCACGCGCGGGCCGCCCAGCGTCACGCGTGCGAGCACGATCGCGCGTCCGTCGAGCGGGCGGCTCGGGTCGAGGTCGCCGTCCGCCGGCTCGTGATGCACGACGTGCGGAACCCCGGCAAGGACGGCGGCCACCGCACGCTCGAGCGACACGTCGCGCAGCCAGAGCGTGCGCGGCTCGC
>DATAGA010000256.1:0-9258 GCA_036257215.1 Myxococcota bacterium | reverse complement strand
GCCGGCCGGGCCGAGCGGGCGCCGCCCCGCTGGGCGACCCTGCCAGCCGCAGGCGGTGTCGAAGAGGGCGGGCCGCACAGCCGCGGCCCGGGGGGGTGAAGCGTGGGGAAGACGTGCTCGCGCGCGCTCGGCGCGTTCGCGCTCGCGGCTGCGTTCGGGGTGGGCGGCTGCAAGATGACGCCCGACGAGATCCGCGGGGTGCAGGCCGAGAACGAGCTCCTGCGCGAGCAGATCGCCGGGCTCAAGGACCGCTGCGACACCCAGGGCCGCGAGCTCGATCTGCGCCCGGAGCAGGACGAGCGCGCCGAGCGGCGGGAGCCCTGACGGACCTTCCAGCCGGGTCGCCCGCCCCGCAATTCGGGCCATCCCGCAGCTTCCACGCGTCGGTGTCGCCGTGGTAGGGTGCGCCCGTGCCGAGGCCCCACCCCCCAAGCGCGCCGCAAGCCGGGCGCGCCGGTATCGTCGCCCCGCGGAGGAGGGGGCCCGTCGCTTGGGCGGCCCCAGCGGCGCTCGCGCTCGCCGTCGCGGCCGCGGCACCTGCGGCGGCAATCTGCGAGGAGCCGCTCCAGGTCGGCGCCGTCGTCTACGCCGATGCGGTCGAGCGCATCGACCGCTTCGACCTCGCCGCCGGCGCGCCCCTCCCGAGCGTGCCCGCGCCCGGCTACATGCCGTACTTCGACGCGTTCGCGGTGCAGGGCGACACGCTGTGGCTCGCCTACACCTTCAGCCGCTGGCTGATCCAGGTCGACGCGTCCGGTTCAGAGCTCCAGCGCGTCCGCATCGTCCCCGACGCGCGCGCCGTCGCGTCGGACGGGACGTACCTCTTCGTGCTCGCCCCGGGCTCGCTCACGGCCTACGCCGCCGCCACGGGCGCGCTCGTGTCCTTCGTGGGCGTCGAGGGGGCGTACCGAAGCGTCCTCGCGCTCCCCGGCCGACGCGTCCTCCTCCACGGCGATGGCGACCCGGCGGTCGTCCCCTACGACGCGGACGGCGCGCTCGGGAGCCAGGAGGCCCTCGCGCCCGAGGGACTCCTCGGCGTGGAGACCTTCGACGGGCTCTCGGGCGACGGCTCCCGCCTCGTGGCGGGGGGCGGGGTCTTCGACGCGCAGACGCTGCGCTTCCTGGAGCGGCTCGGGGGGAGCGCCGTGTACCTGCCCGACGGCCGCGTCGTCGTGGCGGACTTCGACGGGCTGCGCCTCTACGACGAGGCCCGGCGCTGGATCGGCCTCGCACCCCACCCGCCGACGGGGTACGCCCGCCCGCTCGCGTTCGGAGACGCGCTCGCGACGCTCGTCTGCGACGGGTTCGACGCCGAGTACGCGGCGCTCCCGCTCGGTGCGTTCGCGACGCCGCCCCCGCTCGATCCCCCGTTCGACCCGAGCGAGGCCGACTACACGCCGGGGGAGATCGAGATGGGCGACGAGGGGGTCGTCTATCTGACGGCGCCCTCCCTCGCGAACGGCATGCACATCCTGCGCTACGACCCGGCGGCCGCTGCGTACCTCGCGTCGGTGCCGCTGCGGGAGCTGCCGCGCGCCGTCTCGCGCGCGCCCGGGGGCGGCGTCTTCGTGACGCACTACAGCGGGCGCATCGGACGGGTCGCGCCCGGCGCGAACGAGGAGCTCCCGTTCGCCTTCGTGCCCGCCGCGGGCTCGATCGACCTGCACCTCGGCGTCCTCGACGCCGACCCCTGGCTGCTCGCCGGCGACGGCCGACGCTGGCACGCGTACGCGCCCGACGGGACGTGGCACGCGGGCTTCGTCGGGAACGAGGCGTCCTCGTCGGCCGCGTGGGACCCGTCGCGCCGGCGTCTGCTCGAGCACGGGTCGAGCTCGGGCGACGGCAGCGAGCTCCCGTTCTCCGAGGAGGGCCAGTTCGGCGAGCGCACCCCGCTTCCCGCTCCGCTGCCCTCGGACGTCCACGCGGAGGTGTCGCCCGACGGCGCCTACCTCCTCGCCTCGCGCAGCGTCTACGACGCCGAGAGCCTCGCGCCGCTCTGGAGCTTCCCGGCCGGCGTCGGCGCCGCGGCGCGCTGGCACGACGAACGGCTGGTGGCGCTCTTCCACGAGCTCGGCTCGATCGGGTACGTGACGCGCTACTACGAGTTCGCGCCGGACGGGACGCCGCTCGCCAGCGTGCCGCGCGACGTGCCCGGCCGGCCCCTCGCCGTGCTCCCCTACGGCGAGCACGTGGTGCTGGTGCGCCAGGTCGGCGCCCGGCCTGTCTTCTCGATCGGCGCGCCGGCGACGGGGGACCTGGATCAGGACGGCTCCGACGACGCGACCGACGTCTTCCCGTTCGACCCGAGCGAGAGCGCCGACCGCGACGGCGACGGCGTGGGCGACAACGCCGACCCCTTCCCCGACGACGGCACCGAGAGCGCCGACAGCGACGGCGACGGGATCGGCGACAACGGCGACTTCCTGCCGCAGCTCGCCGCCCTCGCGTTCGCGCGCGTCACCGGGCGGGAGAGCATCGGCTTCCGGGGTCTCGGGCGGCTGCGCGGCGACTGGAGCGGCCAGCTCCACCTCCTCGTGGACGGCGGCTTCGCGCTCTGCACCGGGCGCGAGGCCTGCCTCGGCGGCGGCGTGCGCGCCGTGGGCTCCCCGGGGAGGCCGCGACTCGAGCTCGCCCTCGCGCCCGAGCTCCTCGCGGAGCTCGGCGCCGCGCTCGAGCCCGAGCTCGTGCGCGCGCTCGAGGGCCTCCGGGTGGACCTCGAGTTCGTGCCCACCCCCCGGAACGGGAGCATCCAGCCGCTCGAGGGCGACGCCGTGCGGATCCGCCTGCGGATCCGCCACCGGACCAGGATCCAGCGCTTCGGAGTCCGGACCGGCTCCTACCGCGTCGACGCCACCGGCGTGCTCGAGCCCGGGGCGGCTCCGCCTCCCTAGGCGCTACGCGGCGCCGGCGTCCTTCCTCCGCTGCACGTCGGCGACGTGCTTCTGCACTTCCTGGTTGAGCGCGTTGCCGACGGCGCCCATGAAGGTCGGCCGGTTGTCGGCGGCCCAGCGCATGCTCGCGTTGCGGCCGTCGTTGAGCTTCTGGATGCGCGGGATCACGTGGCGGGCGAACAGCTCGTAGCTGCGCTGCTTGCGCGGCCAGTCGGCCCAGTTGTGGTCCATGAACAGGAAGGCGCCGTAGCCGCCGGACTGGGACGCGAGGCGCTCGAGCTGCGCGACCGCGTCGTCCGGGTCGCCGATCACGGCGAGGCCGGAGTTGCGCATGGCGTCCACGGCGTTCTCGAAGCCGCCGCTGGGCGCGAGCGGGAGCGCCGCGATCTCGCGGAAGTAGTAGAGCCACTTCTCGAGGCCGAACTTCACGTCGAGGGCGGCCTGCTCGCGCGTCTCCGCCACGTGGATCGGTCCGACGAGGCGCCACTGCTCGCGGCGCACGACGCGGTCGAAATCCTTGGCGCGCTGCTCGCAGATGTCCCAGTTGGTCGCGAGCGCGTTGAAGCCGCCCGTCGTCGTGGCGCCGATCGAGAGCAGGCCGAGGCCGTGCTTCCCCGCGGCGCGCGCGCCCGCCGGCGAGATCTGCGAGGCGACGCAGATCTCGACGTGCGGCCGCGTGTAGGGCGGTAGCTGGAGCCGCGCGTCCTTCAGCGTGAACCAGTCGGTCTTCGCGTTCACGACCTCGCCGCGCAGGAGCGGCACCAGCACCTCGATGGCTTCGTCCATCATGTCGCGCTGCCGCAGCACGTCGATGCCCATCATGAACGCGTCCGACGGAAGCGCCCCCGGTCCGACGCCGAACATGACGCGCCCGCGCGTCATGTGGTCGAGCTGGTTGATGCGGTCGGCGAGCATCAGCGGCTGGTGGTACGGGAGCGAGGAGACGCCCGTCCCGAGCCGGACGTGGCGCGTGCGCTCCGCGGCGGCCGCGATGAAGAGCTCCGGCGAGGCGATGATCTCGTAGCCGGCGGAGTGGTGCTCGCCGATCCAGACCTCGTCGTAGCCGAGCCGGTCCATGTGCTCGACGAGCGCCATGTCGCGGTGGAGCGCGAGCGTCGGGTTCTCGTCCACCGGGTGGAAGGGCGCGATGAAGGCGCCGAAGCGCAGGCGGGGCGGCAGCATTCGGGTCTCCTCGGGGCGACCGCAGAGCGTAGGCGCTGAGCCCGGCGCGCGCCCGCCGCGCTCCGCGCAGCGACGGGCGCCGCTACACCGGCGAGGCGCGCGCGGCGGGGCGCAGGCACGCCGCGAGCGCGGCGGCGACGGCGGGCGCCTGCGCTGCGGGGAGCGCGGCGGTCGTCACGCGCACGGCCGGCGGCGACTGCAGCCGGTAGCGCTCGCCGGGCGCCACGGCGTAGCCGGCGCTGAGCAGGCCCTGGAGAACGGGCGCCTCCGCGGGCACGGGCACCCAGACGTTTAGGCCGGTCGCGCCGCGCGCCTCGATCCCGTGGGCGGCGAGCGCGTCGAGGAGCGCGCGACGCCGCTCGGCGTAGGTCTCCTCGGCGCGCCGCAGCGCCGCGGCGATCGCGCGGTCGCGCCAGAGCTCGACGACGGTGCGCTGGAGCAGGTGGCTCACCCAGCGCAGCCCGAGCATCTGACGGCCCTCGACGCGCGCCGCGGTCTCCGGGTCGCCGGAGACGACGCCGAGCCGGAGGTCGGGGCCGAGTCCCTTCGAGACCGAGCGCACGATGGCGAAGTGGCGCGTCTCGCGCGCGACGAGCGTGCGCGCCGGCGCGCCGGCCACCTCCACCGCGTGGTCGTCCTCGACGAGCAGGACGTCCGGGTGCGCTCGCAGCACGCGACGCAGCTCGCGCACGCGCGCGGCGGAGAGCGCGGCGCCGGTCGGGTTCTGCGCGCGCGGCGTCGCGACGAACGCCGACGCCCCGCGGCCGAGCGCGTGGGCGAGCGCGCCGGGCAGCGGACCCTCGTCGTCGACCGCGACGGGCAGGAGCGTGAGCCCGAGCGCGCGCACGAGGTGCAGCACGCCGCCGAAGCCGGGGTCCTCCACCGCGACGCGGTCGCCCGCCCGCAGCCGCGCGGCGAGGACGCGCTCGATGCCGTCGAGCGCCCCGCTCACCACGGCGAGCGCGCCGGTCGGAAGGCCGTCGGCGGCGAAGCGCTCGCGCGCGAGCTCGAGAAGCTCCGGGCGGTTCGCGGCGCCGTCGTAGAGGTGGGGCGGGCCGAGCCGCGCGACGACGCGCCCGAGCGCCGGCGCGAGGTCGGGCAGCAGCGAGGGGTCGGGGTTGCCCGAGGCGAGGTCGCGCGCCCGCGCCGGAAGCGGCGGCGCGGCGGCGACCGGCACGGGCGGCGCGAAGCTCACGCGCGTGCCGCGCCGGCCCTCCGCGACGAGGACGCCGCGGCGCTGCAGCGCGCGGTACGCGGCCGCTACCGTCGTCGGGCTCAGGCTCAGCTCGCGCGCGAGCGCGCGCACCGTCGGCAGCTGCTCGGCGGGGCGCAGGGCGCCCTCGCGGATGGCGGCCTCGAGCCCCTCGGCGACGCTGGCGGCGTTCCGGCCGCGCAGGTACTTTTGTAACGACATCGCGGCCCGATTGTATCATTACAATCTTCCGCTGCACGCCACGCGCCCCGGAGGACCTCATGGGCTTCACGACCGGCATCCTGCTCTTCGACGACGCCGAGGAGCTCGACTTCGCGGGTCCGTGGGAGGTGCTGACCTCCGCGGCCATGCTCGAGCCCGAGGACCGCGTGGTGACGATCGCCGAACGCAGCCCCGTGCGCTGCGCCAAGGGCCTGCGCGTCCTCGCGGATCACACGCTCGCCGACGCGCCGCCGCTCGACGTCGTGCTCGTGCCCGGCGGGCAGGGTACGCGCCGCGAGGTGTCGAACCGCGCGCTGATCGACTGGCTGCGGGAGGTGGGCGCGCGCTGCCGCTGGGTGACGAGCGTGTGCACGGGCTCGCTCCTCCTCCACGAGGCGGGCTTCGCCAAAGGCCGGCGCGTGACGACGCACTGGGGCTTCGTCGAGACGCTGCGCAAGCGCGGCGACGTCACGGTGCTTGAGGACGTCCGCTTCGTACGCGACGGCAACGTCGTGACCGCCGCCGGCGTGTCGGCCGGCATCGACATGGCGCTATGGCTCGTCGGCCAGCTGCGCACCCCGGACCTCGCGCGCAAGGTCCAGCGCTACATCCAGTACGACCCCGCCCCGCCCTACACCGCCGAGGTGTAGAAGGGAAGCGTCCCCGGGCACGCTACCGTCGGGCGCATGGAACGACCGGCGGTGGCGTTGGCGGCGGTGCCCGGGCGGCGGCGGCGGACGCTCGAGCTCGCGCGCGAGATCGAGGCGCGCGGCTTCTCGGGCATCTACTGCGCGAGCTTCGGCGACGGGCTCGGGCTGTGCGAGGCGCTCGCGCTCGCGACGGAGCGGATCCCGCTCGGGACGGCCATCGTGAACCTGTACATGCGCCACCCGAGCGACTACGCGCAGACGGCGTCGCTCGTGCACGAGCTTTCCGGCGGGCGTTTCCGCTTCGGCGTCGGCGTGAGCCACGGCGGGATGAACCGCCGGCTCGGGCTCGCCTCCGGCAAGCCGCTCGCCGACGTGCGCGACTTCGCCGAGCGCTTCCGCGCGACCTCGCGCGTCGGCGAGCTCCCGCCGCTCGTGCTCGCCGCGCTGCGCCCGCGCATGGTGGCGCTCGCCGGCGAGATCGGGGACGGCGTCGTGTTCGCCAACGTCGCACGCTCGAGCCTGCCCGCGTCGCTCGAGGCGCTCCCGGCGGAGAAGCGCGCCGATCCCTCCTTCTTCGTCGGCAACATGATCCCGGTGTGCATCTCGGACGACCGCGCCGCCGCCGCTGCAGTGAGCCGGCGCACGCTCGCGTTCTACCTCTCGCTGCCGAACTACCGAAACGCCTGGCTCGCGGCCGGCTACGCCGAGGAGATGGCGGCCGTCGAGAAGGCGCTCGCCGCGGGCGAGCGCGAGCGGATCGCCGAGATCCCGGGCGAGCGCTGGCTCGCCGACTGCACGCTCTACGGGAGCGCCGCCGAGGTGCGCGAGGGCGTCGAGGCGTGGCGCGCCGCCGGGCTGCGCACGCCGATCCTCGTGCCGTCCTCGGCGGCGGGAAACCAGCTGCAGGCGTTCGAGGAGCTCTTCGCCGCGTACGGCGGCTGAGCCGTCGCGCCGCGTGCGCGCCGCGCCGGCGCCCGCGCTCAGTCCCCGGCTCGCGACCCGGCGGCGCGCGCCCGCAGGTAGATCGCGGCCGGCAGCACCACGAGCACGGCGCCCAGCGCCGCGAGGATCGCGAGCGCGGAGAGCAGCCCGAAGCTCGCGACGCTCTTCCAAGGCGAGAGCGCGAGCGTCGAGAAGCCGAGCGCGAGCGTGAGCGAGGTCGTCACCATCGCGCGCCCGGTGTGGACGATCGCGGCCTCGACCGCGGCGCCCGCCTCGAGGCCCGCGGCCCGCAGCCGGCCGAACTGCGTGAGGAAGTGGATCGCGTCGTCGTCCGAGATGCCGAGGACGACCGCCGCCACCATGGCGCTCCCCGGGTCGAGCCGCACGCCGAGGAGACCCATGCCGCCGAGCGTCACGGCGACGGGGAGCGCAGTGGTGAGCGCGACGAGGAGGCCCGCGCCGGCCGACCGCAGGAAGAGCGTCACGAGCAGCGCCACGGCCGCCCACGCCTGCGCGAAGCTCGACAGCTGCGTGCGCTGGATGGCGTCGATCATGTCGCGCACGAGCGCGACGGGGCCCGTGGCCTCGACGCGCCAGCCGGGCGGCAGCGCGCCGGCCGCGGCGGCGGCCGCGCCGTCGACGAGCGCGTCGAGCTGCGCGCCGGACGGCTTGTCCGTCTCGAGCGAGACGCGCAGCCGGCCGCCCTCGAGGTCGGCGAAGCGGCGCGTCGGGTCGCCCGGGTCGCGCGCGAGGAGGTCGAGCAGGAAGTGGTTGGCGCGGGCGCTCGGCGCGGGCCGCTCGAGCCGCGCGTCGTCGCCCGTCCACAGCCGGTTCGCCCACGCGAGCGGGTCGAGCAGCGAGCGCACGCGCCCGACGTAAGGCAGCGCCGCGCTCGCCTCCACCGCCCGCTCCAGGGCGCCCAGCGTCTCGGGCGAGGCGAGGTCCGTGCCGGGCGGCGCGATCAGGTCGAGCTCCAGCGTGTCGGGCTGCCGCAGCCGCTCGCGCACCGCGGCGAACCACTGCACGACCCGGCTGTGCTGGCCGTAGAGATCCGCGAAGGTCGCGTCCACCGAGAGCCGGGTCAGCCCGACGCCGGCAGCCGCGCCGAGCAGCGCCGTCGCGACGAGGACCGCGGCCGCGCGCCGCCGCACGGCGCGCGCGAGCCGCACGAGCGCGTCCTCGAGCGTCCCGGCGGCGCGGGCACCGGCGAGGGGCGCCGGCGGGAAGCGCAGCAGCAGGACCGGCAGCACGCTGAACGCGAGGACCAGCGAGCAGCCGAGCCCGAAGGCGGCGATCGCGCCGAAGCGGGCGAACGCCGAGAGCTCGCTCGACACGAACGAGAGGAAGCCGGCCGCCGTCGTGAGCGTCATCAGGACGCACGGCGCCGCGACGTCGTCGACGGCGCGCAGCAGCGCGGCCTCGAGCGCCGGGTGCGTCGCGTCGGGGGGCGCCTCGGCGCGCTCGGCGGCGAAGCGCGCGATCAGGTGCAGGCCGTCGCAGGTCCCGACCACGAGCAGCACCGGCGCGAGGATCTGCGTGATCGTGTTCTGACCGAAATCGAGCCAGCCCAGCAGGCCGTGCGCCCAGAGGACGGCGAGCCCGACCGTCCCGAGGAGCGCCGCCGTGGACCCCGGGGAGCGCAGGAGGAGCGCGAGGCCCAGCGCCACGAGGCCGACCATCACCGGCACGAGGCGATGCGCCGCGCGCTCGAGCTCGCCGCCCGCGACGACGAACTCGACCGGCCCGCCGACGGCGCGGAACGCCCAGCCCTGCGCCTCGTAGGGGGCGATGGCGCGTTCCACCGCGCTCCATACCGCGACGGCCGTCTCGCCGCGCGTGTCGGCGACGTCGACGAGCAGCGCGCCGGTGCGGCCGTCCTCGGACACGAGGCTCCCGCGCCAGAGCCGGTCGCCGCGCGCGCGCTCGGCCAGCGCCTCGCGGTCGGGCGCGATGCTGCCGTTCTCGAAGAGGCGGCGCGGGAGCGGCGGGAGCGGGGGCTTGCCGGGCACGAGGATCGGCGCGCGGTCCGGGCCCTCGACGCGCCGCACGCCCGGCGCAGCGGCCAGGGAGTCGCCCACCGCGCGCGCCATCTCGAGCGCGCTCGGGTCGAACACGCTCCGGCACGGCGCCGCGCCTTCGCAGCTGTAGACGAGCGCAAGCGGGAGTCCGCCCTCGTAGC